>NZ_JAVKPK010000009.1:0-67727 GCF_031461075.1 Methanosarcina baikalica
ATATTTTTAAATAAGAATTTTCTACATTAGAAGGGAAAAAAATCCATATTTACCGAAATTAATAACATATTTTCAATTATTAATACTAATTTTTTAAATTAAATTTCTTCTCTACAATTACTCAATATTAAATATAATTTATAAAAATAGAGCCTGAGGGATTATGTTTTAAAAAAAATATGCCTGATGGATCATTTTCAAACATCTCATATTATATGAGTAATTATGAAAACTATTTAGAAGAATCTATCTTTACTCTTTAAAATTTTATATATGTGATATGAATACTTACTATATATAATATATACGTTATGGCAAATCTAAATATTCATATACTTTAAAAAACTTAAAACATATCTAAAAATTAATTTAATTGTTAGGAAGATCCAGCAATTTCGGGTTTTCAGAAAAGAAATGATACAAATGTAAACGATATAAATGGAGAGCTTGGTATGCCAGAATATCTTTCCCCCGGCGTATATATAGAAGAATTTGAAATTGGCGCAAAACCAATGGAAGGAGTTTCAACCAGTACCGCAGGGTTCCTGGGAGAAACCGAACGGGGTCCGACAACCCCCTGCCTGATCACCAGCTGGCTTCAGTATCAAAGGGTCTTCGGAGGTTATTTCGGAAACGACAAATACCTCCCAGGCTCGGTGGACGGGTTTCTCAAAAACGGAGGAAAGCGGTGCTATATAAGCCGGATCGTAAAAGCCGGAGACAAACCAGCCACGACAGCCAGCTTAAAGCTGAAAGTCAACGGAGAAAATGCCATGACAGTGGAAGCTGTCGGAGAAGGAGAGTGGGGGACCAGGGTTGCAGTGCAGATTTCCAGAGGGACCTTCAGCGGGTTCAGGTTGGACGTATTTTACTGGAAAGTAAAACCAGCATCCCTGTACAACCCTTACAAAGAGACTCGAATCCAGCCGCGCCCGGCCGGCGTCGAATCATTTGACAACGTGTCGATAGATGAAGCTTCCCCGGACCATTTCGAAAAAACCGTTAATGGGATTTCAAACTTTGTAAAAATCATGATCAAGGAAGGGGATTCTGCAGAGCTGCTGAATGCCCTGGAAGCTCTATTGGAACTTGAATATCTTGCAGACGGCAGTGACGGGGAAGGAGATTTCGTCCTTTCGGACTATGAACGAAGCGCTCCTGAAGACGACAAACCCGGGAAGAGAAAAGGTCTTACAGCATTAAAAGGAATTGAGGACATTTCAATCATCTATGCCCCCAACGCTTATTCGGTCTCCGGGCTTGTGGGTTCCCTCATCTCGCACTGCGAAAGCCTCAGGTATCGTTTTGCAATTCTAGATGCCCCGCAGGGGTCTTCAAATGTTTCCGATCTTGACCCGAGAAGCAATAAACCCGAAGGTTCTATCCCCACAGACTTTGCAGCGTTCTACTACCCCTGGATCAAGGTAATCAACCCGGAAACCGGGATGCTGCAGGTCATACCTCCAGGCGGGTATGTTGCAGGAGTTTACGCTCGCAGTGACACGACGAGAGGGGTACACAAAGCCCCTGCAAACGAGGTCGTACTTGGAGCCTCGGACCTCGAGTTCCAGATCATGAAAGGGGAACAGGATATTTTGAACCCGAGAGGCGTAAACGTCATCCGTGCGTTTCCCGGAAGGGGAATCCGAATATGGGGAGCCCGCACCATTTCTTCCAACACCCTCTGGAAATATATCAACGTCCGCCGCCTCTTCATCTTCGTAGAAGCGTCCATAGAACGAGGGACCCAGTGGGTCGTGTTCGAGCCAAACGACGAACGCCTCTGGGCAAGGGTAAAGGCAACAATAAACCAGTTCTTGACAGGCATCTGGAGGAGCGGAGCCCTTATGGGGACAACACCGGAAGAAGCTTTTTTCATAAAATGCGACCGGAGCACAATGACCCAGGACGACATCGATAACGGACGGCTTATCTGCATCATAGGAATCGCCCCCGTGAAGCCTGCAGAATTTGTGATCTTCAGGATAGCCCAGTGGCAGGGCGGCTCGGCAGCTACAGAATAATTCCCGGACAGGAATCTTTAGCACAGGATAGTAAATTCACGATATTTCAGGAATAATCAGGACAGGAATTTGCATAAAGGAGAATAAAATATGGGCGACAGAGTAGATCCCTACAGGAATTTCAGGTTCAGGGTTGAGATTGACGGTATTGGGCAGGCAGGGTTCAGCGAATGTACGTTTGCGGATACGTCAACTGAGCCCATTGAATACAGGGAAGGAAACGAGCCTCCAGTATTCAGGAAACTTTCCGGCCTTACCAAATACGGAAATATTACCCTGAAATGGGGAATCACGGATTCGATGGACCTTTACAACTGGAGAAAGCAAATCATAGACACGGGAGCAGAGGGTGCAAGAAAGAATATGGCCATCATCCTGATCGACGAAGCAGGAAATGATAAAGCTCGCTGGGACATTGTGCAGGCGTGGCCGATAAAATATGACCCTACAGACTTCAATGCTAAAAATAATGAGGTAGGAATAGAAACTCTCGAAATTGCCCACGAAGGCTTTACAAGGGCGTCCTGAGAGGAGATAATGGAAGATGTCAGGAGTAGCCTCGAAGAAGCTTCTCCTTAAAATTATTTTTTTTAAATGGATTTCTTATTTGGAGATGATGCAATGTTTCAAACGGAATTTGAATTTACCCTCCCCAAAGGCTATGTAGACGCCGAAGGAAACCTCCACAAAAAAGGGGTCATGAGGCTTGCAACGGCAGCTGACGAGATCCTGCCCCTTAAAGACCCGCGGGTCCAGGGAAATCCTGCTTACCTGGCCGTAATCCTGCTCTCCAGGGTCATAACCCATCTCGGGAACTTGCAGGTCATCAGCACGAAAGCGATCGAAGACCTTTTTGCTGCGGACCTTGCTTACCTTCAGGACTTTTACGGCAGGATCAATGAAAACGGCTCCCCGGAAATTAAAACAGTCTGCCCTAAGTGCGGGTACCATTTCGAGGTGGAAGAAAATACCCCGGGGGAATAAGGGGCTACCCCCTTACCAGGATTTACGAGGAGGTAGCCTTCATCGCCTACTATTTTCACTGGTCTTACGAAGAGATCATGAATATGGAACACAGGGAAAGGCAGCGCTGGTGTGAGGAGATTTCCCGAATAAACAGGAACCTGAGCGGAGAAAAACAGAGAAGCATTCTGGACGCTTGAGAACTAACTTATATGAAATTTAGATCTACAAAGGATGTCTAGCTGTCTGCAAATAAGTTACGGAAGTCAACACTACCCCAAGTTAAACGATGAGACTTCTTGTCTTTTACATGTGAGCTATCTTTATGAACCCATTTAGTTTAATGAGAGCAATGGTCGGAGACCCTTTTACATCCTTTAGATTTCGAGTTGAAATTAATGGGATTAGTATTGCTAAAATCTCCGAGGTGACAGGTCTTCAGGTAGAAACTGAGATCGAAACCTATGAAGAAGGTGGAGTAAACGATTTTGTGCATCAGTTCCCTAAAAAAACAAAATATCATAATATTGTCCTCAAACGAGGAGTTACAATTTTACCTGAAATGTGGGCATGGTATCAGAGTGTAGTTTTCGGGGTGGCCATACAGCAGACCATTGCCATTGTTTTGATGGATATCAAGGGCAATGATACGTGGTGGTGGTTCATTCTGGATGCATATCCTGTGAAATGGATAGGCCCGGATCTAAAGGCTGACAGTAATACGGTCGCTTTTGAGACCATTGAATTAGCTCATTCCGGGATTTTAGGAGCACCTTTAGGAAAAGCTGGCAACCTCGTTTCAAAAGCCACGGCAGCGACAAATATGGCAAATGTGTCTAAAAAACTCTAATATTTTGAGCTTGCACATGGAGTTTGGAAAATGGATGAAATTGTACTGAATTCAAATAAGATGACCCTATCTGATTCTGAATTTCATTGGAAATTTATGAATAAACATGGAAAGTACGGGCAACAGAGATCCATATTTCCAACTCTTTTTTTCTATAGAATTACAGGAACCGGAAAATCTGTTTTTCGAAAGGAAATAACTTTTCAAACAACTTTTAATAAAATTCAGTTAAAAATTAATTTTCATGAGCAAAATATAAACTCTGCACCAATTTTCCAAAACATCAGGTATTACAAAAATATTATTCATAATGTTTTGTTGAATTATTCCCCCATTGAGGAAAAATTAATTTCGACTACTTCAACAAAAAGTAATACAGGGGGTAATATATCTAAAGCGCCTTTGATTAATTTCAATAAAGTGAAGTCAGGTAATGAGAATTCAACGTCTTTTCTACCTGTAACAAACTATTTTTTTAATTCTCACTCCCTTGATAACACTCTACTTAATACTAGTGCTTCGATTCCAAAATCAACTCCTTATTTCCTGGAAAAATCCGTGATCTTCGGATCTATTAAAAAGTCAAGTTTTATGAACTTACTTTGGAATCCCAGTACTAGAATCCTGAACAACTATCCTCTTAATCTTCATGTTCTGAATAAGAGGCTTTTCTCTCCCGACAGTTCGTTCAATACTTATTCAAGAAAATCCAAACCGCCTTTTGGAAAGCTCCTGAAATTGATTTCCAGTGTTCACCCAAGGTTTTTAAATAATTACCCCATTCTAATTGACTCTTCAAGAAAAGCAGATTTTGAATGCTTAAAAACTTTAAAACCGATTACTCCAAAATTTATTGGCCTGGTTTATTTGAAAAAAGACCTGTTTAATGCCATTACTTCAGAGGACTCATCTGATGGCTCATTTTTTGTTAAAAATTTACATAACTCAGAAAAAAATCCTTCTCTTTTTAACAGTTACCTTTTCAATTATCATTATTCAAAAAACCTGGGCCAGGTTTTCCTAAAGTCTTTAAAAACAATTCTCCAGAAAAGTCCTAATTTTGCCAGCGTTTTTGACATAGACTCTTTTGACATAGACTCTTCAAGATACCTGGCAAATGGGAATTATTTCCGACATTTTCCGGAGTCCTTAAAGCGAACAAGTATTTTCCAGAACAACATTCGGTTCAGACATCTGGTAAAAAAAATAGAAAGCAGTCCCGAGCAACGAAAGACCCCTTCTCCTGGCAAAGAGGTTCATAATACAGGCAAAGTGGGGGAAATTTATTCTTACGCGGCAAAAAAACTTTTATCCCCAGGTTTTCTTCATGTATTCCAGGCCGGCTTACGGTATGAAAACACAAAATTATTGAAGATGAAGATCTCAATTTCAAGGAACCGAAACCTGACAAACATCATTGATGGTTTTTTGGAGGGCTATTTCCAAAACAAAAGGAATAAATTATTATTTATTGGGAATCCTTACAGCAAAAAGATAGAAACGGAAGATGCGGATTATCTTCAAAACAAAAGGAATAAATTATCATTTACGGAGAATCTTTACTGCAATGCAGTCTCGAAACTCGCATTGTACTCTAACTGGACATACTTTTCCAGTCACCTGAAGAATTTACATGGGAAAGGTTTGAAAATACCAAAAAGCTTGTGGATACCTGACTTTAACTATAAGAATTCAAAACTGTCTCATCATTTTTTAACCGTGGATTTTCCAGTAAAATTAGATTCTCATAAAAAACTCAATCAGCCTAAAATCGGTTTGCTTGATGTTTTTTCCTTAGGATCCAAAAATTCTGCTTCTACAAAGGTATTAGCACGAATTTTTCAAATGAATGCAGAATATAACTCTGGACATTTATTAATGGAAACTTTTTTAAGATGTAACACCTCGTTTTCAGGAAAAAAAGCTCCTCTTATTAAAATACGAAATATAGATAATGAAGGTTTACCTGACATCGATCATCCGTCAGAAATAGCTTATTTTAGTTGTTTTTTGAATATCCACGATATTTATGCCCAAGATTGTAACCTAAATTCACCTGTAAACCCTGGTTCCATTCTCAGAAATTTCCCTAAAATTTGTTATTCAGAAAATTCTTCTTCTTTTTTAAATACTCTTTTAAATCCCAGATCATATAATGTGAATCCTGTTTTTAGAAGGTTCCGAAAACCATCTCCCGGGATACATACCGAACTTGCTAAATATATTTTTGGCAAGGGCTATTCAGGAGAAACTTTCAAATCTGAAAATTACTCCTCTTCAAAAAGGGGCAGCTCAATCAAATATATTTTTAAAATACCAAGCTACAAAAAATATTCGGCTTTTATCCTAAATTGGTTAAACAGTATTTCTTTAAAGAACCTGATCAAATTACGTGCCAATTTCCATGGAATACAAGCTTCAAAAAAGCCAGGTTATTTTATAGAAACATCGTTCAAAGCAGACCACTTAAAAAAGCTAATTTATAACGAATATATCTCCACGTTAATTCCCTTTAAGCAATCAAGTTTATTTAGTAGATATTTTATTGGCCTGGTTTATTTGAAAAAAGACCTGTTTAATGCCATTACTTCAGAGGACTCATCTGATGGCTCATTTTTTGTTAAAAATTTACATAACTCAGAAAAAAATCCTTCTCTTTTTAACAGTTACCTTTTCAATTATCATTATTCAAAAAACCTGGGCCAGGTTTTCCTAAAGTCTTTAAAAACAATTCTCCAGAAAAGTCCTAATTTTGCCAGCGTTTTTGACATAGACTCTTTTGACATAGACTCTTCAAGATACCTGGCAAATGGGAATTATTTCCGACATTTTCCGGAGTCCTTAAAGCGAACAAGTATTTTCCAGAACAACATTCGGTTCAGACATCTGGTAAAAAAAATAGAAAGCAGTCCCGAGCAACGAAAGACCCCTTCTCCTGGCAAAGAGGTTCATAATACAGGCAAAGTGAGGGAAATTTATTCTTACGCGGCAAAAAAACTTTTGTCCCCAGGTTTTCTTCATGTATTCCAGGCCGGCTTACGGTATGAAAACACAAAATTATTGAAGATGAAGATCTCAATTTCAAGGAACCGAAACCTGACAAACATCATTGATGGTTTTTTGGAGGGCTATTTCCAAAACAAAAGGAATAAATTATCATTTATTGGAAATCCTTACAGCAAAAAAATCTTCATGGATAATCCCCGGGATAGCAAAGCTAAACTGCCCTCATTTTTATCATCATTTAGATATTCTACAAATAATTATTCAACAAAGAACATGATCCCTCTAAAAAGAAAAAATCTTTTACTCAAAACAGGTCCCCTGTACAAGATCTCACAAATAATTGCCAGCCGAAATTGCAATCTTATCCTTAAACATCAGGCTATTTCCGGAGCGGGAGATTCAAATCTTATGTTCATAATGACCAAGTGCAAAGCTGAGAACTTTTTTTTGGAGAGAGGAGAGCTTTTTGGATTCAAGTCCGCAGATGGTACTGATTACTTCCAGTCTGAAAATAATCTGCCAGTCGGTAATGAGAACCTTGTATATCGCAGCCAGGAAAATGAGATCACTCAAAGCATAGCCGAAGAGGTACAAAAAATTAAAAAGGTAGTGTTCGATACCCGAGAAGCAATTGTAGTAAATTCTTCAAAGGACACTTTTCTGAACAATACCAACCTGAAGCAGAAAATAGACATAGAGTACATTTCAGAAAAAGTAAGTCAGTTAATTGGTCACAAAATGAAAATTGAAGCAGAAAGGCGAGGTATCCTATAAATGGCATCGGAATTACTGAAGAAAATCAAAGGTGGAAACCTCTTAAGTAACGAAAGGGGAAAAAAGGGTTTTATTAAAGTCCTTGAAGGGAAGAAAAAGGATACGGAAATAAAGATTCTCTACTATCCAACTGAATATACAATGGAAAAAAGTAATATTTTCTCTGAAGTAAACGTGCCAGGTCTGGAAACTCCGTACATCCAGTATTTGAGAGGGAACTCAGGCAGTATCTCCCTTGAAGTTTTTTACGATACATACAATGAAAGAAGCGACGTCAGAAAATATACGCAAGAATTGTCCGACCTCTTGAAGATAGACCCGGACCTCCATGCGCCTCCACCTCTGAGTTTTATCTGGGGGATGCCAGATAAAGAACCGTTTACATGTGTATTGGAGAAAGTAAGTGCAAAATATACGATGTTCCTCTCGGACGGGACACCTGTTAGAGCCAGACTCAATATTACTCTTAAAGAATTTAAAACAACCCTCAATACGCGGGAAGAGAGCAAACAATCCCCTGACAAAACAAAAACCTATGTTACTAAAAGGGGGGACAGTTTATGGTTAATTGCCAATGAAAAGTACGGGGATCCTTATATGTGGAGACCGATTGCAGATAAAAACAAAATAAAAAACCCGAGGTTTCTTGAACCAGGTATTGAGCTATTAATTCCCCCATTGGAGTGAGCTTTAATGACATTCCCATCATCAGGCATTGCTATCTACGCTCCCACCTTTACAATCAAGCTGGGAGGCAAGGAGATCCCAACTGAAGACATAACCGATGTAGAGGTTGATGAGCAGATTGAAAACTCAGGAATGTGTACAATTTCGTTCAATGATATGCTGGATATGAAAAAACAGAAATTCCGATGGCTTGATGATGCCCGCATAAAGATCGGAACTCGTATTGAGATTTCTTTTAGTTATGCTCAGGGCTCAGGAAACGCGTCGAGTTCTGGAGGAAATACATTATTGTTCATAGGCAGCCTCCATGCCATTACTCCGAATTTTGATCCTGGAGGTAGTGCAAAGCTGAAAATAAGAGGGTATGATCTGTCCTGTAACCTTATGGGAAGCCGTGAAGGACAGGGAATTTATAATAAAAAAAGTTATTCCGAGATCGTTGGAGATATAGCTCAAAAATACGGACTGAAGCAGGATCAGATCGAATCCTCCACACCGGTTTATGAATCTGTCTCCAGGAACTCCAGTGAAGATGAAAATGAAGATGAT
Source organism: Methanosarcina baikalica (assembly GCF_031461075.1). Lineage (NCBI taxonomy): Archaea > Methanobacteriati > Methanobacteriota > Methanomicrobia > Methanosarcinales > Methanosarcinaceae > Methanosarcina > Methanosarcina baikalica. The sequence continues at coordinate 8,854 of NZ_JAVKPK010000009.1, forward strand.
TATAAGTTTGTGAAAAGACTTGCAAATGAACTTTATTATGAATTTTTTGTAAGAGAAGAGTCTCTTTACTTCCGTAAACCAAAGGACAGTGAAAATGCAAATTTTACCTTTACAAATGGTATAAATATTGTAAGTTTCTCTGTGGAAGCGAATACTTCAGCCTATGTTAGTGAAGTGCAGATCAATTTATGGAGCAGTAACCAGAAGGAAAAAAGTCCGCAAACTGCTAAACAGGAAGAGGTGGGAAATTCCTTTGGTCTCGATTTTACAAGCCAGCAAGGCAAGAAAATAATTCTGGAAAATGTAAACGTCTCCAGCGCAGAGGAAGCAAACGCCCGTGCAGTTGCAGAGCTGAAAAAAAGAAACAAGAAACTGATAATAGGTAATCTGGAAAGTATCGGAAATCCGTCCATTCGTCCCGGAATGACCGTAGAAATAAAGAAGGTAGGTGACCGCTTTAGCGGAACCTACTACGTGGAAAAAACAAAACATTCCATAAATCAAAAAGGGTACAGTACAACACTCACGCTGAGGAGATGCAAATAATGGATTTCGACGGGTTTTTTAAATCTCAAAGAACGAAAAATCAGATTCCCGGAGTAGTACTTGCTCTTGTAAAGAGCACAAAGGATCCTGATGGGCTCGGAAGAGTGCAGATAACTTTTCCCTGGAGAGGAAAAGAAGAGGACGAAGAATTACACTGGGCCAGACTCGCAACTTTAATGGGCGGAAACGGTAGGGGAATGGTCTTTTACCCGGAGATCGAAGATGAAGTACTTGTAGCTTTTGAGCATGGTGATATAGATCGCCCTTATATTATTGGGGCTCTATGGAACAGTAAGGACAAAATTCCAGAGGAAAACAGCGACGGGAAAAACAATATTAAGATGATTAAAACCCGAACCGGTCACATAATAAAACTTGATGACACGGACGGAAGCGAAAAAATTGAGATCATAGATAAGACTAAGGGAAATAAAATCAGCATCGATTCAGCTAATAAGAAAATTTCCATAGTATCTGCAGGAGACATCGAGCTTCTCGCATCCGATGGAAAAATTACCATCGATGCCACGGAAATTGAAATAAAATCTTCAATTACCGTCAACACCAAGAAAATCGAAATAAAATCTTCAGATTCGGCAAAAATCGAAGCGTCGTCAGCCGTAATGGAACTGACAAATACAGGTGCCATGAACATCAAAGGTTCAACGGTGAATATTAACTGAGTCGGGACTTAATCCGCCCAGATTTCAATCAAATGAATCTCAATAAAAACCCTAACTGAATCATATCAAAAATCCTAACTTAGCCTCAAAAAATCAATAAATAGATCAGCGCAAGAGTCTAAAATAAAGGGTCTAAAATAAGGAGTCTAAAATATGGGAATGCCAGCAGCCAAACAGGGAGACAAAATTGTTGGAGTTGATATCCATACAGTCATGATAACTAATCCAACAGGGCAAACTCCGACCCCACTCCCCCATCCGTTCAATGGAACCATTGACGGGAACCTCAGTAGTGACGTGAAGATAATGGGAAAGCCGGCAGCAACTGTGGATTCCACGGCAACGAACTCGCCTTCTCATGTTCCGCAGGGTGGGCAGTTCCAGAAACCGCCTTCCAATAAAGCCACGATTAAGATGGGAAGTCCAACAGTGAAAATAAATGGAAAAATGGCAGCAAGGAACGGGGATATAGCAATGACCTGCAATGACCCTTCGGACTTGCCTGTAGGCACTGTAATCGCAACAGGTACTGTTAATATTGGGTGAAGACTGATGGAAAAGGAATTTCTCGGAATTGGCTGGAAGTATCCGGTAGGTGTGGAAGCTGATGGGAGTATTTCAAGCTCCAGTTACGAGGAAAACATCAGGGAATCGATCCTGCTTATTCTGGAAACTGCCAAAGGCGAACGCTTGATGCGTCCGGAATTCGGTTGTTCCATACATGATTATACCTACAGTATGATGGACACACTTACTCTGCGTATGATTGAAAACGCTATATATGAAGCCCTTGTGGCCTGGGAGCCTCGCATTGAGGTGAATGAGATCAAAACCCTCACAGAAAAAGCCCTGGAAGGAAAACTTCTGATAAGTATCGATTACAAGGTGCGGAGGAGCAATACCCAGGTAAACCTTGTCTATCCGTTTTACCTGAAAGAAGGAACCTGAAGGATTAATTTAGTCAAAATTTAGTCGAGTCAGGTCGGATATTCAGAAATCCTGTCTGTCAGGCCTGTCCGTAAGTAACGATGGACAAAAAGAGGAACCTGGAGGAGTCCAATGGAAAGAAAAACTCCGAAGATAAGGGAAACTACGGCAGATACGGTGCTGGAAAAGATTCAAAAGAAAGCGCCCTTCTATGTCCCGGAATGGACACCCGGAGCCGAAGGCGACTTCGGAAATGCCCTTTCCCGGATCTTTGCGGACATGGCCGAAAACCTTCTAAATAACCTGAACGAAGCCCCCAGAAAACATCTCCTTTCTTTCCTTGATATGCTGAACTTTTCCCTCAGTCCTGCCAGACCCGCAAGTACGGTACTCTGTTTTGTCCCGGTTTCAAAGGCTCCGGAAAACGTAACTATCCCTGCCAAAACCCGCGTCACAGCCAAAAGCCCAGACGGGGAAACCCTCTTTTTTGAGACCGAGAAAACATTTGCGATAACCCCTTCAAAACTTTGCTTTGTATGCAGCCTGGATCGGGAAAGAGATGCAATCTTTGACCACAGTTCCACAGTAGATGGAACTGAACCATCAACCCTGCTCTCCGGAACAAACATGCAGAAACATGCTTTTTACATAGGAGATGAGGAATTCTTCAGGAGCGGAAAAGGAAAAATCAGCTTTACTCTCACAGCCGCAGGGGCTGTCGAGGCAAGGATGCTGGCTGAAGAAAACATGTTTGTCTGGGAATATGCAGCTCCGGCAAGCGGGAATGAAAAGGATAAAATGGAGATTACTGAATGGTTCTCATTTTCAGCAGCAAGGTTTTCAGGTGAAAAATTTGAGATTCTGAAGGGAGAGGAAGTAATCGGAAAGGGGAAAATAAACGGGCTCGAAAGCCGATGGATTCGCTGCCGTTTGAAAGGAGAAGGAATCAAGGAACTCGAGCAGTTTTTCCTTGGTCCGGTTAAAGTAGATGTATCTGCTGAGGGGATCAAACCTGACTTTCTGTTTTACAATGATATCCCTCTCGAAGATGGAGAAGCAGGGGTGCAGCCCTTTGGAAGTAAACCGATCCTGTATGACACTTTCTACATAGCCTGCTCGGAGGCTTTCTCAAGGCAGGGGAGCGAGGTTTTGATAGACTTTTATCTTAAACCCGGAAGGCCAGGCCTTATTTCAAAAAAACCCGTGCTTTCCTGGGAATACTGGAGCGGAGAAAGCTGGAGAAGCCTCAAAAAATATATGGATTTTAGCGCAAATATAGGGGAGAGCGAGGAAGGAAAAAGTGGGTCTGAAGGAGAACTTCCTGAACTTGAACTGGAAAATTTTCTGGTAAAGAACATAATAGAAACGGAAGCTGAAATGGAGGCTGAAAAGGAACCTAATGGAATTGGCAGACTCTTTATTTCTAAAGAAAAAGAAGATAGAAAAAAGGAGGAAGAAAATCTTTTACTTGTTCATGTGAACGTTAAAATCCGGGAAATGCCCCCAATGGCGCCGGGAAGCATCAACGGAGAGGAAAGTTACTGGATCCGGGTCAGGCTTATTGAAGGGATTTTCGGGAAAGAGTGCGGGATTTCAAAAAAGAACTCAATAATACCCGGAAGACCTCCAACGTATGAAATAGAACCCGAAAAATTCTACCCTCCCGAAATAAGAAAACTAATTTTCAGTTATTCCGATAGGAATGGAAGGGAGCCAGATTACCTTGTTTCTGAAAACAACCTGGCTTTTGTAAATAGGAGGAAAGAGCTGAAACGGGCAGGAAGTTTCAAGCCTTTTGAAACGGTTTCTGAACCCCTGCCTGCAGTATATCTTGGCTTTACGTCCAAATTTGTGAAAGGCCCTCTGAGCCTGTTCATCAAACTCGAGGAAACCTTTGTAGATCAGGGCGTTCCCGTGAAATTCGAATGGCAGTATCTTGTAGCTGCAGGAAAGGAAAGTGCAGGAGAATGGAAAGAACTTCAGGTTCTTGATGAAACCGGAGGACTTGCAAAAAGTGGAATCCTAGAATTCTTTGTCCCTGAGGAGATGAAGACTTTGCAGTGCTACGGCTCAAAAAGTCCGTTATACTGGATCCGGTTCCTGTTCACAGAAGGAAAAAGAACTCCCCGGATTTCCGGACTCTATCCTAACTGCATATGGGCACTCCAGGCAAAGACTGTTAAAGATGAAATTCTCGGTTCCGGTTTTAGAGAAACAGGGCAGGAGCTTGAGCTCAGGAACAGGCCGGTGGTGGATGCGGAGGTCTGGGTGAACGAGGTAGACTGGCTTTCGGAAGGAGAAAAAGAGGCTCTGCTTAATAAAAATGGAGCTCGGGATGTGAAGACAGTAAAAGATAGCAGCGATAGAATTTTGGAGTTTTGGGTCAGGTGGGAGAAAGTTGCAGACTTCAGCAGTTCGGACGGAAGGAGCCGGCATTATTTACTTGACCGGACTTCAGGAAAAATTCGCTTCGGGAACGGAATTCGAGGCATGATCCCTCCTCTGGGAATGAACAATATAAAGGCCAGCTACCGAACAGGAGGTGGAGAAGCCGGAAACCTTACAGCTTTTTCGATCAAGAAATTGTACAGCTCTCTAAAACACATTAATGCAGTATACAACCCTGCCGCTTCCGAGGGAGGAGCACGGACCGAAAGCCTGGAAGAACTGGTAGCACGGGCTCCGGCTACGTTCAAGCACAGAGGTCGGGCGGTAAACAGGGAGGACATTATATGCTTCACAAAAGAAGCCTCACAGAAAGTAGCAAAGGTAAAGGTGCTTTCAGGTTCAGACGAAGAAGGGAACAGGTTCCCGGGACTGATGACTGTTGTCATAGTGCCCGATCTTCCGGAACAGAAGCCTGCTCCTACTGCCGAAATACTTCAAATCGTCGAAGCTCATCTGAATGAGAAAACTCCGAACATAGGGAAACTGAAGGTAGCAGGCCCTGTTTATTACGAGGTGAGCGTAAGGGCCGAACTGGTTACAACAGACCTAGAAGCTTTAAGTGAAATCGAAAACCGGGTGAAAAGTAAAGTAGAGGAATTTTTACATCCTTTGAAAGGAGGAAAAAAAGGAGAAGGCTGGGATTTCGGGCAGATTCCTTCAACCTCGGATTTTTATTCTCTGTTATCAGATCTGAATGGGATAAGTTATGTGAGAAAGATTGATTTTATTAAAGCCGAAAACGAAACTCCTGAAAAACAACCCAGACCTTCCGCCCTGCCCTGCAACGGGAAACATGAGATCAATCTGCTCTGGAAAGCCGAGAAGGAGGAGTAAAGATGGCGTTGCCGGTCCCGAACCTGGATAATAGAACCTTTGAACAGCTCCTTCAAGAAGCCAGAAAGTCCATCCCGAACTATGCTTCTCAATGGACAAAACATAACCCTGCTGACCCTGGGATCACTCTTGTCGAACTTTTTGCCTGGCTGGTAGAAATTACCAGTTATAGGATCAATCTCGTTACCGATGAGCATCGTCTCAAATACCTGAAGCTGCTGGGGGTCAGGCCCCGGGGCATTTCACCTGCCACTGCGGATCTCAGTTTTGAAATGGATGAGGTAATACATCTCGATAAAGGCACGGATTTTCTGGCCGAAAAAGCCGGTGAGAATATCGAGTTTGAACTTTCGGAAGGCGTCACTGTTATTCCTGTTCAGCTCGAAAAAATAATTGTAAATGAAATGTCAGTAGTTTTGTCTCAGGCCTCGTCCATAAATTTTTCACAGGCTCCAAAGCTTTCTAAAGGGATTTTCGACCGAACAGTTGCAAACTCCAAAGAAGACCTTTTTTTCGCACCTTTTGGCCTGGAGACCAGGAAAAACAGTGAACTGTACCTGGGCTTCAAGCTTAAAACCCGAAAAATCATAAGTCCTGACCTGGAGTATCCCTATGACTCGCTCAATTTAATGTGCTATCTCTATGAAAAAGACCTTCCTCAACCTGGAAAACACGGGGAAGAAGCCGAATATTCCTTCGAAAACTCAAAACTGAAGTGGGAGATCTACATTCCATCCCCTGAAGGAAAACAATGGAAGGAAGTTTTCCCTGAAGACAGGACACAAAACTTCAGGAAAAGTGGCAGCTTTCTTTTCACAGGCCTTGAAGGCTGGGTCTGCTCATATCTCGAGGCCTTGCGTTCCCTGGAGGAAGAAGAGAAATATTTCTGGCTGCGCTGCACCCTTCTGGAGTCCGAATACGAATACCCGCCAAGGATTGAAAAGATCAACCTGAATGTGGCAACCGTTATCCAGAAAAAGAGAGTGACTGACGGGATGCTTGAAAAAAGCAATGGGCTTCCCGGACAGGTTTTCAAACTGCCTGAAACCCGGGTTCTCAGGGGGAGCCTCAAACTGGCTCTTGCAGGGGAAGAGTGGAACGAAGTTGAGGACTTTGACGGTTCTGGGCCTGAAAGCCCTCATTTTACACTGGACAGTATGAAAGGGGAAATCCGCTTCGGGGATGGGCTCCAGGGAAAAGTACCCCCAGAAGATACCGAAATTCAGGTTCTCGAATACGAATCCTCAAGAGGAGATCAGGGAAACTTTCCGGCTAGCTCCAGGTGGGCAGTAAAAGGGGACAAATTTGAGGGACTGGCAATAAGCAACCTCAAACCCGCAGTCGGCGGAAAGAGGGAAGAGAGCATAGATGAGGCCTTTGAACGTTTCATCAGGGACCTGACAGTACCATACAGGGCAGTTACTTCAGAGGACTTCGAATACATTGCTCGCGAGACCCCTGACCTGAGGATAGCGCAGGCAAAAGTTATCCCCAATTTTGACCCTTACAGGCAGGTCGAAAAAGAGGGCATAGTAACGGTAGTTATAATTCCGTTCAGTCCACTTGACGTTTTAGAAACTCCGCCCGAGCCTTCCCTGGGTTTCAGAGCAGCGGTTGCCAGGCACCTTGAGAATCACCGTTTGCTCGGAACCCGTGTGTATGTGGTTTCTCCGAAATATGTCCGGGTTGAGGTGAAAGTTACCCTGGGAATTTTAAAAGGCTTTTTCGAGCAAGAAATCCGGAAGATAGTTCTTGAAAAACTTAACCTTTATCTCCATCCGGCAAAAGGCGGCAAAAACGGGAAAGGGTGGCCAGTAGGAAAACCGGTTTACCGCTCGGAAATTTACCGGCTTATTATGGAAACCGAAGGCGTGAGTCTGATACAGAAAATTAGTATTTCTTCCCAAAACGGTGCAAACCTGGACGAAAATGGAGACCTGAAACTGACTTATACAGCTACGGTTTATTCCGGAGAGCATTCAGTGGAAATACAAACCTTTTCTTAAAAGGTTTGCAGAAGAGTAAATATAAAAAAACTTTTAAAAGAGCTAAGAGCTTTTTCGCTCAAGCTTTTTTTAAAAGACTTGCAGGAGAGAAGCATGCAGGAGAGCAAATATAAAAGGATCAATACAAAGTCCCTTTTCGGAGAGTTCAAAAGCGGACTTGAAAACCTGGAACTAACGGAGAAAGGGCTTCGTCTGACCCGCAGGGAACTCTATAAGCCAGGGAATGATATCCTCAATGAACCTGACATGGAAATGCGTGATGTTGATACCGATGAATGCGATATCGTTTATGTTCTTGACAGAAAGAACGCCTCCATTCTTACCTGCCACCGGGATTTTGAAAAGCTCCGATTCCCTGCTTACGGATCAGGAGCTCTAGCTTCGGTGTTTGAGTCTCCTGAAGGCATAACTATCGATGAAAACTCAGTTTATGTAATCGGCGCACTAAGAGTTCCTGACGGGGAGAAAAAAGAAGCTCTTGTTGCCTTTGGAAAAAAAGACCTTAAAGTCCTCTGGATGGTAGGTGAAGGGCCTGATGGGCTTGCCCTTACAGACCTCATTGATCTTGATATGGATTCTGCCGGAAACCTGTACGTCCTGGAAAAAGGCAGGCATCGAGTTCTCAAACTCCCTCTTTCCTGCAGAGAAAGGGGTTTTTCCGACATAGGAAAGGTCGAGTTACAGGAGCCAGAAAATATCTATGTTGATACGAAAGGAAAGCTGCAGATTTTTGACAGTAAGGCAGGATATTTTGTACTTGGAACAGACGGTATTGCTGAAAAAATGGACATTACCTCCTCCATGCAGGGAATGATTAGCAGAAAACGGACTCATGACTCAAGAAATAACATGTACTTGATTATCGACAATGGAACAAGACTGAGACTCCTCGAGTATGTTAAGGAATACAGCCCTGATCCTGAAGGGGTTTTCAAAGGGACGTACCTTTCAAAGCCCGTGGACAGTCAGGTCCAGAAGACCCAATGGTATCGTTTCATGCTGGAAGGTAGTTTTCCCAGAGGGACAACGGTCGAATTTCATTATTACATATCGGATGAATTTCTGGACGAAAATGAATTGAGGGAATTTCCTGAGAGCAAATGGAAGGAAGGGCTTCCAGGGAGTTCGGTTGTCCAGGGAGAGAAAAAAAGGGATGCACTCTTCCAGACCGAACGTGAAGGGCGCTATCTCTGGTTCAGGATCACCCTTGTAGGGACTGAAAAGCTCTCACCAGAGGTCTCTGCGGTCACAATTTTCTTCCCAAAGGTCTCCTATCTTGAATACCTGCCTTCAGTTTACAGTGAAAATCCTGCAAACAGGGATTTTCTTGATCGTTTTCTTGCTATTTTCGAGAGCCTTTTTTTTGAAATTGATTTTACAATTGACCACCTGGGCAGATGGTTTGACGCTGCAGGCACTCCCCCGGAATTTCTGGAGTGGTTGTCAAGCTGGGTAGCCGTCAATCAAGGAAGAGGAGAAAGGGTAACCCGAAAAAAAGTTTCGGAGGCAAAGCAGAGGGAGTTCATTTCTCATGCTGTTTCAATGTACAGGGACAGAGGAACCCGGCAAGGGCTTGAAGACCTCATTTTCCTATACACCGGGAAAAAACCAATCATAATTGAAAATCTCCCTGCAGGCTGCATAAAAAGAAGATCTGAATATGAAAATCGAAAGGAAAATAAAAGGCGTGAGAACCAGAAAGGGGATAATTCAAAGAATGAAAGCCCGAAGAAAAACAGAAATCCTGAACAAAAAAAGTTTCTCTTTTTCCCTCCGGAAGAAGCAAGAGTAAAACGTCCTGATGGAAAAGGAAACGCCCGGAGGGAAGATTCCCTGCATGACGTCCTCTATGGAGGAGAAAATTTCAGTTTTGTCGTCTTATTCGAAGAAAAACCGGAAGAAGCTGAGCTGGAACTTATTAAGGATATAATAGAAGAAGAAAAACCGGCCTATACGACCTACAGAATAAAGGTGCTTGAACCCTGGTTCTATCTGGATGGCCATACTTACCTGGGTAAAAATACAATGTTAAGACGCCCCAAGTTCCTTCTTGGCAAGTGTTCTGTCCTGGGCAGGGATACCGCGCTAGGAGTGGAAAAAAGCCCTGATGTTGCTGACAGAGATAAAAATCATGCTCATTCAATCGGACAGGTTACTTCCAGTAAAGGTCTGGATTATTTCTAAAGGAGATTTGGAAATGTTAGAAAATGGAGAGGAAAAAGAGGAATTCGAACTTCATCAGTTCCAGCGGAACAGATATTTTTATGGAAAACTGATGACTGTCAGGGATTTCGAGATCGAGCAGGAATATTTTAACGGGAAGCGTTATTTGCTTAACAGATTGATTCACGGCAAGGGCATCCTATGCGGTTTCTCAAGCCTTGAGCTGTTCCCGGAAGAATCGGGTGAGGTAAAGATAAGGTTCAGGGACGGGGGAATAGCCCTGGATATCCTTGGCAGGGAAATTGTTGTGCCCGTAGATATAGAAAAAAAGGTTATGACCCTAGAAGGAATTCCCTTCAAGAAGCAGGAATTAATAAAGCCAGCCTACCTTTACCTGAAATACAGCTCTGTAGTCTCGGAACTTGTAAGAGCAGCCTCAAACCCTCTGAGCTGTGAGGAGGTTGCCTGCCCGAACCGAATCCTGGAGGATTTTGAGGTAATTGCAACCTTTGAGTACCCGGCAGAAAACGAAAATAAAAAGTTATCCGTATCATGTACGGCATGCGCAGAGGCCGATGAGAAAGTCTTCTTTGCCGCAGTCAATGATGACCTCTCGATTAATGACGAAGAAAGCTCCCACAGGCATTTTCTCCAGACCCGGAGTGAAGAAGCCGCAATGAAAACAAGTGCAACTGGGGTAGTGTACTTCAAGCAGCCCACTGTAAATTCCATTACCTCCCCCCTTATCGATCCCAAACTGGGTACAGGCCCGATTTTCATTCAACTGGGCCTGGAAACGGAAGAAAACCAGATCCTGACAGGGTTTGCAGTATCCGGAGTGGAAAACGGCTATTCAGGACTCCAGCTCCAAACTATTTTTGATGCCTCTTCGGGCAAGTTCAACGTCCAGGTAATTTTCAAAGATGAAAGCGAGAGGAGATCGATCAGAGTTCGCTGGTGGGCTTCAAGGGCTGATACGCGCTACAGGACTGAAGAAGTCAAATCCGATGTTACTCTAACAAAATACAGGTTTGTATCCGATCCGGATGTCAAAGTAAAGCTCGTGGAAAACGGCCTGTGTGAGTCCGGAGCCAAGAACTGTATGGAGTCCGGAGTCATCCACGGAGGAGACCATTATGCCAGGATAGGAAATGATGTTGCCCTGAACGGAAACCCGAAAAAACTAGCCGAGATCGTCAGGGAACAACAGAATAAAGACGAAACGAAACAACTTTACACGGAATGGGAAGTCGGTGGTGGCTGGGTCCTGAAAGTGGAGAATTTCGACAGCACGTTAAAGCCGCCTGTAGTCGAGATTAAACTCAAATTCGAAGAACAAGAACTGAAGTCCTTTGAAGTCTCGAAAGGGGATCTTATCACCTACTGCGAAGACATTGCAGGGGAAACCGGAGTGCCTCTATTTGTGACTTACATCGATGATATATATATCCCAGGAATTAAGAGCCTGATCGGGAGAGAAGCAAAGGTCATTTTAAAATACACCTGGACAGTATCGAAAAATTTTAGAACTCTTGATTAAAATACTGATAGAAAAAGATGGGAAAGAAAAGGAAATTAAGTTAAGAGAAAAGATACTGAATTTTTCCTTTTCTTCAAGTCTCATTTTATAACTCATTAAGCTGTATGATATATCAGGTTAATCAGGTTATGAATCCCTCTTGTTTCTCTTTTTCGGATTTTCGAGGAATCCATCTCTTTTTAGATAAGGCAGTTAATTATCCTGATTTATTTATTCTCAACTGAACATGAAACCAACTTAGGTTGAGCTGAAGTAGAAGTAATCTTTCTTCTCAGGAATTCTCCAATCTTAAATTCTCCTTTGTAAAATGGAATCGCAATCATGTGAATAATTAAAGATAAAATAATAACGTCCAACATACCAATCAAAATCGACAGATAAGGAACGCTCCATTGTTTAATGCCATATTCGCGATATAATATGCTAAAATACATATTTGAAAGCCAATTCGAACTACTCACAATCGGAATGTCCCAGGGGCACCTTCCGAATACAAAACACAGGTACATTCCCGCCACAAAAATAAGAGTTCCTGTTAAGGAGTTTACCGATTTCAGGTAAAAAGGCTTCATTCCAAATAGGGCGATTTTTATAGGAATGTTATTTCTCGTATAAGTAAAGTAGAATATTATTAACCCAAGAATGGATAAAAGGATTCCCCAATTCTGTAAATTTCCTATTAAGGGATAGGGAGCTAAATTCTTTGGGTCTGATATTATTAATATGCTTTTGTTTTTATAGTTTGAGTTACTCTCGTTTCCATCAAGAGGGTCCCAATGAAAACTTGTGGCATTAATAGTTTTTATGCCTGTGTCGTCCCATTCGTGAGTGAAATTTTCATTCCACTGTATGTATGCAGTGCTATTATTAGATTTTATGGATGCATTATTATTAGATACTGCTAATGCATCTTCTGTTTCATTAGAATAAGATATATTTCCGAAAATGCTATTGTCAGAAGAATTATTATCCCACTCAATTACAGTAGTGGTTTCCATTATAGTCCGAGTATCGGTTTCCGATAGATTCTTCTGAATATCAGCTCTTGTTGGGGTCCGAATATCAGTTTCCGGTAGAGCCGGAATATTCTTACGTTTTCCACAAGTTGCATTGAGACAAGTAGAGAAAGAATAATCGTTATCCTTGTAACCACAGTAACAGCAATTCTTAGAGGAATTATCCAAATTATAAGTACTGCTATTGCAATTAAATTCTTCTTCCCCGTCCAGCATGATCTCAGTGAAATTTGAAATCTTATAAATGTGGGCACTGTTATTACTGTCAAATCCTTCTTTCTCGTCCAGCATGGAGAAATTCTGAACTGTTATGCAGGTATTGTTTCTGATCTCAACAGGAACCCAGTAAGAAACATTTATAGGAATTCCGTCCTGAAAAATTGCTGCAGAGACATAATAGGTGCCAATTTTATCCCATTTGTGAGTACAATTTGATTGATAAGCTACACCTATATTACTACAATTTCCGCTCATTGGGATAGGTGGTGTATGATCAGATGTATTATTGTTACAATCCCAGTAAAACACGATAACTCTTTTATCTGAAAATAGCGAGCGGTTGTACGTTGTGATAAAAGTATAATTCTTATTAGGATATCCCCATATTTTATATTCACTTACAGGGGAACTGAAATCTTTATCCCATTTACCAGTGTAATTATTTTCGTCAAATGAATAATTATAGGAAACATTTTCTGCGCTTCCTAAGCCCGCAAATCCTGTGATAAAAGAGAGGAAGACAAGAATAAGCAAGCAGGTTGAGCGCAGATTTTTCTTCATATAACTATTTAACAGGTTTAATAAATATATAAAGATTTGGTTTATCTTCATAAAACTATTTTCTTTAAAGTCTTTAGAAATAGATAACTGATATGGATCATCCTATGAATTGCAGAAAAATTGCATAGATGTGAAAGCTATTTATAATGTAGAATTCCATCTCAGTGTAGCTCCCAATAAGGCTACAAAGCTCCAGTGGAACATTCAATGACCAGCATGCTTCTTTTACTTCAGAAAAGGGTAGTGTTGCAAATTTGCTGTAAATTCAAAGTTAAATTTCAGGATACTTGTATTATATCTGGATTAGTGACTTCCTGCGATTTATGATTTTCCAAAAAACTTGTACCCTACCAAAAATGCGAACCTTTTATCCTAAAACGTTGGGATTTTCTAGTTTGGCAGGAAGGCGAATTCTATAAAAAAATCTTTTAAGGAATGATTGATAAATAACTTCAATTTTTCACTTTGGTAATGGCCCATATAATTCCATTTCATAAATAACCATCAAATACAATACCGGTGCAAAATAATTGAAATTAAATTTTCGTCATTCCTAAGGGCTAGTTACGAAATAACTTAAGTAACACATTATTCAGAGTAAAATCAAGGGAAATACTTATGAAAATGGCAAAGTACAGTGTAAAAATGGGCTTAAATTATTTAGCCGTGGATATCTAAGCACAGCGTATTTGCTCTATTATAATGATTATATCCAGTTTTCAAATATTCTTTATATTGATTTATGTCTGCTACTGCATCTATATTAGCAAGCTCTTCATTACCTGCCTTTACCATTAGCTTCCCAGCAGAATTATAGTCCTGCATAGCAAGACCCCATTCCTTTTGAGCTTCTTGTAGTTTCGGAGAGACTTTAAATTGGTTGTTTTCATCGATTGCCTTTTGAGTATCATCGGCAATGTATTGACCGTATGTAACAAGCGTTTTAAAATCGTCGCTTTTTGAAGCATCTGAAACTGTTTTGAAATCGGATGATAATGACGAAGTGTGGCGTGCCATGCTGTATTCCCACTGGCGATCTTGATAGCCGCCACCTGCACAGCCACAGGCTATCGTAGTTACTATAAAAATCAGTGATATAATAAGATGATTTTTGTTCAACTTTTCCACCTCTAAATTTAAAAATTTCAATTGATTAATTTCATTTGTTGAGTGGTTTAGAGAGACTTTTAAGAAATATTATATATCTATATGCTTCGAGATTATAAAAAATATATTAATGTCAACTTGCAATTTTGGAAAAGATAAGTTTACTCATAACACCGTTAGAATAATGGATGCTCCATTGGCCTGACGGGTCAATTAAATCCATCTATGTTTATTTTTATGTGAATTGCTATCGCAGTACACGGTTATCAAGGGAAAATACAGCTCTTCAAAATATTAAGCCTCTTGATTACGGTTTTTTAAAACCATTAAATAGTCTTTGGAATGACAATAAACAAAAACACATAGCAAGTGTTAGCCGATATCGATATTTTCAATTGAGTTAACAAAACTTGGTCAAAAATGAAGGAACTTTCTGAAATTGGGGCACTTACATGAATTAACTGATTTCCACCCGAAGGAAAGGTAAAATCTTATTGGGTATATAAGTTCAGTATCATGAATGTTAATATTTTTCATATGAATAATGTTTTGAGTAGAAAATCTCATTTTTGAACTTAAACCTTTAGTTTTCCTCAAATTTCACAATGGTTTATTTCCATTGGAACTTTTGATGATTACTCCAATGTTAGGATTTCAGTCTTTTTGATCTGCTAATAAGATTTTAAAAGGAATTGAAGCTATGAATATGGTGAAAAAAAGACAAGTCAATAATTTAAATTACTCTGTTCTTATGAAGTCAAATACATTAATCAATTGTTTGGTATAGTTTTATAATATTGGTACATTTTCCTTGAATATTTTGATTTTTGTTCATTACTTATAGATTTACATCTTTTTTAGAATTTTTTGCAACGGAACCTTAAATAGAATAATTAAACTGGAGATTAGATCACGAAAGATGCAACCCATTTCTGTACGTTCTAATCTCCAGTAAAGTGTCTGCCTACTGACGACATATTTTGTCCTGCATGAATTCAGGCAGGAGCTTCTTTGTTCATGATATAAGCAACCATTCCGGGGTTAAGCTTGCTTTCCCTTGAAACCTTTGCTTCAATATCCTCAGCGGATTTACCTTCGATTTTCATTTCTTTTATTTTCTCAGTCACTGAAGATGGAATGGTGTAGTATTCGTTAATGTCCTTCCTGTGACCCCAAACATCTCCTTCAATAAGCTGGATTCTCTGCATTTCAAGGAACAGCTCTATGGATTTTGAGACCGTAGCCATGTAAGACTTCGGTAACTGAATTACCTCAATTTTTGGGCAGGTTTCGACCAATCCAAAAATGTCTTTGTTAGAAGGTCTGAAAGCCAGGTGAACAATACGCTCATTAGGATTTAATGTAAAGATTTCTTCCCTTGAACTAACTACTCGAATTCTCATATTTTTCCCCCACTACAAACTTCTTTTAATTTTACTTTGATATAAACTACATATACTGATTATAAATAATTATCTCATTGGACTAATATTATTTAGATAGTATTCTGGAGATGATGATTATATTAGATCCTCTAATTTGATCTAGAAAAGCCAAAAAAAGAATAGTAACCGATTTTTAAAATTTGTTTTCCTATTTTTGCTTCACTTCTGCTCTATTTAATGCTATAATTTATTTCCAAAGACAGACAAATTATTTTAATTTTTGATCTATTTCAACTTCGAGATTTAAAGAAAAAGTTTTGAGTTTTGGGATCATCTCCTCATTATTTGAAATGAGAGATTAATATATACTTTTGTTCTCTCCGGATTGTCTGCAACTCCACATTTTCACAAATCGGAATCACCTAGTGTCTAAGAAATTTAGTTATGAGTCATCATAATTAAGAAAGGGACTACGGATGAGGACTTTTTTAAATATTAATGCCCTATAATTAAGTTGCCAGGACACTAGTGCTTCGATTCCAAAATAAATTCCTTATTTAATGAAAAATTCGTGATCAGTGAATATACTAGAAAGTCAATAATACATGTTGAAAAGTCACAATGGGTCTATAATATCAGAGTATATGTTCCGGTTTTGCGTATTGCACATTGTAAAAGTTATAGCAGGTAATCATTTTTCGGATAGGCTCTAAGTCCTCCCTGCAAGTCTGAAAAATAGTCATTCACATCTGAAAAATTCTTTTAAGAACGTTTTTCGCGTATTAATTTCTTTTTCTTTTTCAAGCATTTTCTCGTAAAGCGCTTTCTCCTCCGAGGTTGCAGATGGGTCCAGTGCCGGGATAGGAGTGGTTCTCAAACTCCCAATCATGTTGCGGAGCTCCTGAAATTCCTGCCTGCTTATTACGTGCCGCTCGGTTTCTGCACGCAGTATCGCGTTTTCGTTTTTTATTGCGAGATATTCAGGACTCTCGGAAATATCTAATTCCTTCTCAATCGTTAGATACGGAATGAACTTTGTATAGTATTCTTTCAATTTATCCACATTCGCTCTGAAATAGTGCTCTTGCGTGCCAGGTAGTTTGTGCCCCATAACTCAGTATGGAAATAATCGCATCCATTATTGAGCATCGTACTATCAAATAATTTTCTAATGTTATGTGGCCGTATAAGATTCCTTTTATGCTTGTCAGCATTTTTACATGCTTTTGATGAAATGTCTCTGTAGATCTTCATAAAGCCATTTTCGCTGATGTGTCTATACGCTTCATCCTTTTGCTCTAGAAATTCGTCACTGATGCGTCTTTGAATGAACAAATAGCCATCATCAGAAAACACTTTCTGTTTATTGATTTGATTTAGCCGCCTAATCTCTGTGGTTTTCTCTGTTCGCGCCCTATATTTAAAATACTCATTTAATGCATTACTTGCTTCTGGGGTCAGGAAAGTTATAAAGTCTACATTCGTTTTTTTACGTCTTAATTATTAGTGTAGTGATGCCTGTGACGTGATCATAACCAGATATAAAATCCTTGATCTTTAAATTCATAATCGTCTGTCGATCCAGTCCACTACTTGCGGCAACAAGTACAATCGCTTTCTCCAAAGGATCACAGATTTTTAGAATATCACGCAAATCATCTTTTGTTGGGATTGGGATATTTTCTTCCAAGGGTTTTGGGTGCGATTTGTCTTTTATATTTCTAAATTCAATCTCAAAAGAGTGATAAAAACTTTTTACACCTGTGAGATATGTCTTAACTGTCAACTCGGCTAGATTTTGGGATTTTAGGTATTCCCTGAAGTCGTTGATGTTTTTATTGACGCTGCGCTTACGCATAATCAGATGAGCTTCAGATTCGGCGACGTCGAGTAGTTGTTCAGATGTCATGTTCGTATAATCTGTGTAGACCTGCATCCCAAAAAGATAGCTTTTTATTGTAGATTGTTTTATATTAATAATGCTAATCCATTCCATGACAATTGGGTCTAACTTTAGATCGTCGATCTTCATATTAGATGGGATTAAATTGAAGATATATTGACGTTAGCAGTCGCTTTTTGTGAGATAAACGCGATAAAGGGGGAGTGAAATATAGCTGATAAGGCAAACAAAGTTGCTGAAAATATTCCCGGACCTTATTATTGTGACTACGAATGTATCGCATGTAATCTGTGTGTGGACAATGCACCAAAAAATTTCAAGATGAATGACGACGATTCCAACGCCTTTGTATACAAGCAGCCTGAAAACGACGAGGAAAAAGAAGCCTGCGAAGAGGCATTAGAAAACTGCCCGGTTGACGCGATAGGAAACGACGGATAAAGCGGTTTTTTTGATTTAAACCGTCATTTCCTTAGCTTTTTATCCATTTCCAATTTTATCAATTTTTTTACTTTATCGTCCTTTGCTACTTTTTACCACTTTTCTGCTTCTTTATTGATGTTCAATTTCCGAGTAAATTCTGGAAAGCCCCTGAAGAGTGGAGTATCCTTTTCTTGTGATTATATAATCTCCGCGTTCGCTCCGCTGTAAGATCATGCCTGTTTCAAGCAGTTTCTGAAGGTGGAAAAGCAGATTCCCTCCACGCAACCCTGTAAGTTTCGAAAGCTCTGAAAAGGTCTTGTTCTCTCCTGAAAGCATTTTGAGCATAAGGAGTCGCTGTTTGTTTGCTACCGGCTCGCAGATTTCAGAGACCAGCCTATCAGGTTCTATCTCACTTATATCAGCTCTTTTAGCTCCTTCTTCCTTTTCTTCATAGATCTGAAGCGAGCGCATGAGTTTAACCTGCTTTTCAAAGAGATTCGTAGCCTCTGAAAAGCACTTGCTGCAGTTGGGGGTTTTTGCTTCCTTTTTTAACTCTTCCAGCCTGTCCCTGTACAGTTTTACAGTCTCGGCTTCGATCCTGCCCCTGCCAACAAGCCCTGCGGTTTCCTGTAATATATCCCTAAAAGTTTTTTCACAGAACTCTCGCATCCCGCAGTCCCGTACCATCTGGCTGTGCATTCTATCGTTTGCGTCCTCACATAGATAGTTCACCATGGGCTTCATGAAGCTCTTCCTCATTTCTCCAAGCATTCCCTCAATGTGTTGCTGGTTCGCCCGCTGCAAAAACCTCGAGAACTCATTTCTCAGGGTCGTAACTTCTTCCTTAATAGATTGCAGTTCCCCCCGGTAATAAATCTCAGAACTTTCGTGTGCTGTCTCCATGTATTATTTGCCTCGAAAAATGCTCAAAAATTGGATTGGATGGAATTAAAATTATTTTAATTAAAGACTGTTTTAATTAGAGCCAATAATTAACATTGTTAATTAAAGATATTAATTGAAAATGTTAATTAAAAATGTTAATTGAAGCTGTTAATTGAAGGCATTGTTAAAGGTTGTTATTAAAGGTCATAATTATATACAATCCGAAATTTGTATATAATTATGACGCTCAAGTATATAAATATATACAACCTTCCTAATTTCGGTGATAAATCATGGAACTACAGGATATAAACAACTTCGTGCAAACCGCAAATGAAGAACAGCTCAAAGCCTTTGGCTTCCTGGGGCAGTGGATGATGGAAAACGTCCCTAAATATTGCACCTGCGCCTCCAAATGCAACCAGAATTGCGAGATTGCAAAGGCACTGGGCGGAGCGCTTCAAACTGCCGGACAGAGACTTCAGGGACAGTAAGCAGAATTTTATCATAGTTCTGCTGCCCCTTCATTTTTTATTTTTTACGTTTTCCATTTTCAGGTGTGTTTCATGCGTTTAAGGCCTTTACAACCTACTTTTCACACAAGTTTTTCGAAAAAAACCCGTCATATGGACCGAAAGATTGCAACTTACTTACGGAAGATTGCAACTTACTTATAACTTAAGTGATATATTTTAAATTCAGAATATGCCAAAAGGTGAATTCAATATGGAACCGACAACCTTGGATTGGGAAAAATTCTGGGAAGCACAAACTTTTGCAATAGTTACCGACCGCACAAAGCCAGCTATGAAATGGGCTGCCTCGGAACTGAAAAGCCGTGGCAAAAAAGTCTATCTTGTGGACCTTTCCGAAAAACCTGACTCTGAATCTCTAAAAAATGTATCCTCTCTCCCCTCAGGCATAGACCGTGCAGTTATCGGAATAACAAAAACCGAACCAGCAGACCTCATCCCTGTCCTGAAGAAAAAAGGCGCAAAAAAAATCTGGCTCCACTGGACGACAGAAACCGAAAAAGCCGTGGATACCTGCCAGAAAATCGGGATTGAGTGCATGACCGGGCACTGCCCCATGATGTACCTTGGAAACGGATTAAGTATACATGGTATACACAGGGCGATCGCGAAGATGATGGGGAAGTATTGAAGAAAATGATGGATTTGTTTTTGGAACCTTTGCTTGTTCACGGTTTTAAAACCCGGTCCCTACCTTCGGTCGCGTAGCGAACGGCTTTTCCAGAACGTAAATTCGAAAACCAATATCTGAATACCAGATCATATCAACGCCAGTGATAACATGCTCTGAAGTAAATTTCACTTTTCTTCCATATTTAGCCTTGAGAACCTGAATATTTTGTTCAGCCATCTTGAAATATGAATAAGAAGAACCAAGTTTTCTCTCAAGTATTTAAGGAAGCGTTCAAACAAGGGTAAAGCTTCTTCATACATAATAAAATAAACATACATAATAAAATAAAAAATTATGCGCGATGGAAGAGTGCTTACACGAAAAACGCTAGCATTCAGGTAAAAAAGTAAAGTATTTTGAGTGTTCCATTGCCGATAATTTTCTATTTTTCTACGTTCTCACTTTTCTGAAATTTAGCTCCGCCAGCTCCGTTCCATTTTCTCGTACAGGCCAATTAAATTATTTCGTGTGATCTTGAAATAGGGGTGGTCGGGACCGTATTCTTTTTCGATTATGTCAAGGGCTTTTTCGTAGAGGTTTATTGCAGTATCGTATTCGCCCATACTTTCATGGAGGCCTGCGAGATTGTTCAGGGTTGTGCCGACATCAGGATGGGCCGGGCCGAGGGTTGTTTCGTAGATCTTGAGGGCGCGGGTGTAGAAGGGGAGGGCTTTTTTGTGCTGGCCGAGGATTCTGTGGAGTTCACCAAGGTTGTTCAAGGTCTTGGCAACGTCAGGGCTGTCAGGGCCGAGGATACGCTCTCGGATTTCAAGGGCTCGCGTGTAGAGTTCAAGGGCTTTTTCGTGGCGGCCTTTCTGGACGTAGACGCCTGCAAGGTTGTTGAGGGTTGTGGCAAAACCCGTGTGTTCGGTTTTTCCGAGTTTTTCCATGATTTCCAGGGACCGGGTATAGAGGATCATGGCTTTCTCATACCTTGTGGTCTGGAAATAGAGAAGAGCAAGATTGTTCAGGGTCTGCGCTACCTGCGGGTGCTCCGGACCGTATACCTTTTCCTGAAGCTTTAAAGCCTGCCCGTACCTGTCTTCAGCCTCCTCAAGTTTGCCCATTTCCGAGAGCAGGACACCCAGATTATTCAGAGTTCCGGCTTTATGTGACATAACCCCGCGATTATCAGGCTCCTGATCCTGAAGCTTATCAAGAAATTCGAGAGCCCTGGTAAAGAGTTCCTCAGCCTTTTCAGGTTTTTCTATCCCCTTATATAAAAAAGCTATTCTGTTCAGGGTCCTGACAGCCGCAGGATTTTCTGGACTCAGGAGTTTTTCCTGAATTTCAAGCGCTCGGCTATAGAATGAAAGGGCTTCCTCGTGCCTGTTCATTAAATAGTAGAGAGTGCCCAGTTCACTGAGCGTATCACCGGTCTCAGGTCGTTTTTGGTCAAGGATAATTTCACGGATCTCAAGCGCTCTGGAAAAAAGCCTGAGGGCCTCGTCATAGTTTCCCATATAGCGGTAAATCCCTGCAAGCCCATTCAGCGCAGTTGCAGTTCCCGGACTTTCAGGTCCGAGGTTCTTTTCCGCAATATCAAGCAGCTCTTCATACAAAGTTAACAGCATTTTCCAGGACCCGGATCTATAGAAAGGCTCGGCTTTTACGGTGAACCAGCTTACCAATTCCCCAGGCTCAAGAACTTCTTTTGCATGCATAAAAGCTTCTTTTAAGGCTATCTCATCTTCCTCGGTGACGAGTTCCGGGTCCAGATCTTTCAGCCGCTGTCCATACCTTTCAAGCATAGCCTTGTGGTTTTCCGCTTTTTCGCCCACTTTTGTTTCTTCTTTCTCTGAGTTTTTCCTGGAATTGATCGTAATTCACCCCTCCTTAATGAAAAGCAGGATAATGAAGGTTTTTATTTGGAGATATAACTATATCTAACTTTAAATATTCAGGAGTGCCCCTATATTAAGTATTATAAGTTTGTAGTCATAATCTATGGGTTTGTAGGTTTAGAACTACGTTTTGTTGTTTATAGTTCTGGGCATGGGGTCTGTTCGCGTGCTCTCTATGTTACATGAAGAAGCGTAAAACTCATGGGCTTTTAGCTCAGGAGTAGTTCACTGGTAGTTCCGTAATCTGCCCCTCTGCTCTTTACAAATCCCTATTTAAATCATCGTTTCTTTTTTGATTTCACTCGATCTTCCAGGCAGGAGATCGCAAAAAATATGGGGCTTTATTTGCTTGCGACCGCTCCTCAAATTCCTGGGGCATTGGGCACTCCTCAACTTGGAGCCAGTCGGCATACCACCGTTTTCAAACTGTATAAATCAACAGTATGGAGCAAAAACAAATTTGAAACTAAATAAGAAAGAGTGCAGAAGCTAAGATTGATTACTGCCAAGACATCTTATCGAGTATCCTGATTAAGTTGCTTGCCTCATCAAAAGATAATTCAGGCCAGTTCTTTTCGTATTCCCCACAATATTGACTAATTTTTTTATGCCTCTCCAGATACCGAAGGGACTTTACTACTAAATTTTTTTGCCTAATAGTCATCGAAGAATCTTTAAACTCCATAAAATACTCCTTAAATGCCTTCATTTTTCAGTATTCTGTAACTGTAATCAATCAAAAAGCCAGAAATATTAGATACTTTATACTCTTTTTTATTACCTATATATATAGCTCACACTATATATACATACCTTCTGATGATGTATTGATTAGACCTAAATATCAATATAGTCCTGTATCTTTATATTGAAATATCCCTTGCGCTAGAATTAGCTGCACATCAACTTCAATTAAAAATCCGGATAAATAATAAAACGTCTCTATTCTGGATCTTTTTCCACTTTTCTTGTGACCTCCTGCAACCTGGCTTGAAATGTATAAGGGTCTTCTATTGAGCCTCAAAAGAGGACGAGATATTTGCTTAATAAATTTCAACGGCTTTCCGTTTTCTCTGGCTACCGGAAAAGCTAAAAATAATGTTACTATTATTGTGTATTCAATATCACTAAAAAGTAAAAGGAGTAAGGAAAACGTCGCCAGTAGAAATACAAGTGTCAGTATGTGCATTACTATTTTTGTGCATATGTTTCACAATTTTATTTTGTGGATGTAAGTTTTTTATCTGGAAGTGTTCAAAATATGGAAAAGGGTAAAGAAGGATTCTCATAATCATTTCTTTAAAAAAATAGAACGGAGAAATAAACAGAGCTTACAGAGTGGGTGACTTATAAGAAAAGAGCTATGCTGGGTTTGAAATTTTTTGCGTCAAACAATTTTTTGCTTAAATACAATTTTTTGTTTGAATACAATTTTTGATATAATTAATTTAATATAATTTATGTTATTATTATATTCTGGAGTTGTGGAGTAGAGCTGGGGTATCATCAAAATAAAAGAATATCCTGGGGTCGCTGATCCTTCTTCGAACCAATGTGCTTGGGGGAGCATAATACTTCGAAGAGACTGTATTGGGGGATACAGTAGAGACAGCGCCTCTGGGCTTCTTCTATGTTACTTATGTTAAGGACTCTGTATTAAGTAATATTCTCTTTTTTCGTCTCTTTTTTCTTCATATAGAGCTTTACGGATGAGAGTTACTCAGTCGTAGCCCCGAATATTATAAGAAGTAGAGAATCGAGAGATATATAACCTAAAAAAGCCTCTGGATAAAAGATAATTTTAGATATATATTCGAAAAATATATAACACTTTTAGTTGTCTTTCAGGATTATCTGATAAACTTTCAGAGCCTCAGTTCCGTGGGAATACACAACCTCGATTCATCATCCTGAAAGTCGAGCTTTGATCTATTGAATAAGACCTTGACAGCTCAAATAAGGGCAAGCAGGCAGAGAGAAGCTGGTATAGGAAGATTAATATGCTGTGCAAGGAAGCAGGTATATAAAGAGAAGGCACGCACACTTGCAAAAGTATCAAAATATCCTCGACACAAAAATATTACAATGACCATGCTTTATGTGAAGATATCGACTGTAGATATACAAAAATAGATGGATGAAGCAGGCGATCCTATACTGGATAAATAACGAGTGTTACATGATATTGTTTTTTATATCGCTTTATATCCTTAAGATGATTGTATTTTATTGGATTGCGAAAAGAATACTTAGGTGGAGAAAAAAGAGACGAGGGTAAATCGGCTTTTGAAGCTAACACAATGCTAACAGTGAGGCGCAAAGACCCAACGTTGAAACTTGTCAAAAGTAACAGATTCCTGCATCCTTGTGACTAGTCTGAGCTTGCGAACTGCGCCTATCAGCAGGCACACCTCTTGTTTTTCCGACTAATTCTATTACATGAGGTATATGGTTACACCTTTTATAACCTGAATTTGACAGATTCTGCTAATTAATACAGTATTCCATCACAAAAAACGCATTGTATCAGCGCAATGTTGTTTGAAAAATGAAAAATATTGATGCTCATAAAGCAAAAGAAATAACTTTGAATTGTATTACGAAAACAGAATCATGAAGCCTATTTATACATTATCAAATATACGCTTCTGTCAAATTCAGGTTATAATTGAGCAAAAATATGATTGTTAAGAAATTAATATCCGATAAAAATAATAGTTAAAGTTTGGGGGTTACTTACTTAATAGTTTATTGGTTTTAAACTTTTAATTCAATTTATGTCTTATTATTTATTTCAATTGCTTTGAATGCAAGTTTCGTTTTAGGTTATTGGGTTTGAAGTGAAAAATTCTTCGAAAAAAGAATACGAAATGTTATTCAACAGATCCTTCAAGTTCCTTTAATTTCTGCTCACAGAAGCTAATCAGCCTCGGATATTCAATCTTCGTTCCTATAGCAAGGGATTCCTTCAAAAACTCGATTGCTTTTCTTGGTTCTCCCAGATGACTGTATGCTGACCCCAGATTTCCAAGATGATTTCCTTCTCCGCGCCTGTCCCCGATTTCTTTAGAGATTTTCAGCGCCTGTTCATAATATTCAATTGCTTTTCTTGGTTCTCCCAGATCACTGTATGCTAACCCCAGATTTCCAAGGTCTGCACCTTCTCCGCGCCTGTCCCCAATTTCTTTAGAAATTTTCAGCGCCTGTTCATGATATTCGATTGCTTTTCTTGGTTCTCCCAGATGACTGTATGCTAACCCCAGATTTCCAAGGTCTGCACCTTCTCCGCGCCTGTCCCCGATTTCTTTAGAGATTTTCAGCGCCTGTTCATAATATTCAATTGCTTTTCTTGGTTCTCCCAGATGACTGTATGCTGATCCCAGATTTCCAAGATGATTTCCTTCTCCGCGCCTGTCCCCGATTTCTTTAGAGATTTTCAGCGCCTGTTCATAATATTCAATTGCTTTTCTTGGTTCTCCCAGATCACTGTATGCTAACCCCAGATTTCCAAGGTCTGCACCTTCTCCGCGCCTGTCCTCGATTTCTTTCGAAATTTTCAGTGCCTGTTCATAATATTCAATTGCTTTTTTTATATAGCCAAGTTGTGAATAGATTACGCCAAAGTTTTTGAGGATAAATCCTTCTTCTTTCTTATTTCCAATTTCGTTAGCAATTTTAAGAGCCTGCCCGGAATACTCAATCGCTTTTTCCAAATCTCCAAGCTGGTAGTATGTTATGCCTAAATTACTGTATATTGATCCCTTTAGGTGCTTGTTGTCAATTGTGGATGATATTGATGCAGCAGTTTCAAGATATTTTGCAGCTTCTTGTGAATAGCCCAAAAATAATTTAACTATTCCGAGATTGTAATTCCAGTACGCAAATTTATAAGGATCTTTTAATTCGCTGTCTTTATATTCTATGATTAGATTTTTGTAATAATCAACAAGTTCTTCAAGTCCTTTTTTGTCCAGACCATCAAAATCCTCAAATTCAAACACTGGACTGGAAGTTATTTTTCGTATTATATCAAACTCAAAAATCGTGGTTCTCCATGAGAAGAAATCCTGTGCCTCTTCAAGGATTAAATTGAGCGATGCGCTGTTGATCCAGATAAGAATAGGGTGTTTGATTTCCAGAAACCTTTCCCGCATCATATTTAGTAGAAGTAAGGCTTCTGATTTTCCGTTAATATTTTTCTTTCTTACTGCTTCGTCGAGCCCAAAAACAAAAAATGCAATTTTTTTATTTTCATTAAGTTTTGATTTGTATGAATCGGATTTAGTTATTCCCTCTAAAAGCTGAAAAAGATTTGTAGATTCTTCATTCATTTCAATATTGTGAATGTAAATTCTACTATGTACCCGCTCAAAAATCTCCTTGAAGATCGCATCACATAAGACGGGCTCGTTACAGCGCACAAATGCAATTGTACAGTCATCGGAGAGATCAAGAAGTGTAATTATTTCTTCAATTTTCATTAAATGAGAGAGTTCCATTTCCATATTTTTACCTGTTAAGCTCTACAGATGAAAATAACTTTTAAATCTTACTTAATGATAATTTTTCAATACTGCCATTAAATTCATTTTTATTTTTTTGGAAGGAGATTTTTCTCTTCAAGAATTGACCTGACTATAGGATTAATATCGCACCAGCTTCTCCCGTTCTTGTATTCAAGCACGCTGAGATTGTGAAGCAGGCCAACAAGTCTCTCGTCTCTTTTTATATCTTTAGTTTCATAAATTCCTAGAAGTACTTCGTAATCTTCATCACTCAATTGTGCCTGATATGAGTTTTTAAGTCCATTTATTACTTCTACAGCAATGTCCTTGTCTATCAAGGTTTTTCTTCTCGATATAGCACGTACTGCCGAATCTCGAATTATTCTTATGAACTCCCTAATAACACCTCCACTCATATCAATGATGTATTCAAGGGCTTCGGGAGTAAATAATTCAAGAGAAACTCTTTTTACCACAATTTGCTTCATGAAAGCTCTACCGGCTGTTTCCGTTATATTTTCATCTTTTTCACGAACCTTAATATTAGGATAAATTATGTTCTCGCTAAAGTTCATTTTAATCTGGGTAAATTTATTTGAACTTCGAAGAGAAATAGGGAATGTATAAATTATCTTGCACATTGGCTGAGTTAGCTGGGTGCTGTGGCAGTAGAATAAGTTTAACGCTTTTTCATAATCGCATTTCTCAAGGTTGTCAATTATGACAAGTACCTGTCTTCCACTTATTTCTATTTCAGCAATTATATCGTTTATCAGGTTAATTAATTCTGATACACGCGGCTGAATTTCCTCTCTTATTTCTTGCCTGGTGGTTGTTTCACTCTTCATCCTTGCCAGTAGTTCAACAAAATAGAAAGGTAAACTGAATCCTGCACCGCCTTCAAGCTTATCTTCACATATTTCTGTTTTTGTTATGGCTTTCCCCCACTTTTTTGTCCTTTCAACCAGTGAGGAGCTTATATCACATTCTTCTTGACATTTTTCCATTATTTTTGTAAGTATTGAAAATAAGACATCAGTGTAGTTTATGTCATTGTTATCCAGAAGGTCGAGAACACTAAAATGTACGATAAAAAATTTGTCTCCCATTTCTCTATTCAGGTATGAGACGAGACGATTTAATGCAGTTGTTTTACCTGAGCCTCTATGTCCTGTGAAAAGAAGTTTGATTGGTTCGTAAGTTTCAAGGCTAAGCTCAAGGCGGATTTTTAGTTCTTCTATATTTGTTTCATTCTGGTCTATTTCTACATAGTAGTTTTCCAAATCATCATTTTGAAGAGCTTTATTTGGATTAAATAGATGGTAGATTTCTTTCAAGTCTCCGACCATTATTTTACTTCCTTTTCAGAAATTTAGGTGGTTTCAGCATAAAGTGTATGTAATGAACAATATATAACCTTTTGAATGTAACGCTCTTCAGTAGGCTTCTAGTTTTTGTTTTGCAGATAATTTAGCTCTGAATAATTCTGAAGTTTTCGGATAAATTGCTCCATCTCAGACTTCACGCAAAGGCCGCTCTCCTGCGTCGAGCGTGGACGTTCCCGGGTCCTGAAAGTGAATTTTTCAACCCTGCGGGCTGGATAATAGAAAATGAGCTGATCTTAATAAGGATACAGAAAAATAATATTCAAAAAAGGTTAAAAAAGTCAGGGAATGTTTTTTTCCCTGAAAAATCGGTTTTTATCTGGTTTTCAGGTTTTTGCTCAGCTTTTAGATCTGAGGCCGTCTGTCAATTATTCTCTTTGCCTTTCCTGCGGTCCTCTCAATGCTGCCTTTTTCCAGTAGCTCTACATTTGTGCGGATATTAAGGACAGCTTTGAGTTCGTGCTGGACGTGGTTCTGGACGGCTTTCAGATCTTTGAGGTCGCCGGTAAAGGCGTTTTCTTCGAGTTCGACTTCGATTGTGAGTTCGTCGAGCATGTGTTTGTTGCGGTCAAGGATGAGCTGGAAATGTTCCCCCACCTGGGGAATTCGGGAGATAACATCCTGGATCTGGGATGGGAAGACGTTTATACCTCTTACTATCAGCATGTCATCGGCTCTGCCGAGGAGGCGGGATATTCTAGTAGTTGTCCTGCCACAGTCGCATTCGGACTCAAGAAGTTTCGTCATGTCGCCTGTACGGTATCTTATATTGCAGAAGCCTTCTTTGTTAATGGAAGTGATGACAAGTTCACCTTTTTCGCCTTCAGAGACCTGTTCTCCGTTTTCGTCCAGGACTTCAACAATGAAATTATCGCTCCAGATGTGCAGGCCGTTCTGCTCCTGGCACTCAAAACCGACCCCGGGTCCGAACATTTCCGAGAGGCCGTAGCAATCGTAGGCTTTAAGGTTGAGCCTTTTTTCAAGCTGCTTCCGGGTGTTTTCCGACCAGGGCTCTCCTCCGAATATAGCTGCTTTTAAAGAAAGTTTGTCTACAAGGTCCAGTTCTTCTGCAGTTTCTGCAAGGTAAAAAGCATAGGAAGGTGTGCAGTGGACTGCAGTTACTCCGAAGTCGATCATCATCTCAAGCTGCCTTGCAGTATTTCCTGTTGCTGCAGGCACAACCATAGCGCCCATTCTTTCTACACCGTAGTGAAAGCCCAGGCCGCCTGTAAAGAGGCCGTAGTTCATGGAGTTCTGAATAGTATCGCCTTTTGAAAGCCCTATCATTGTAAGGCTTCGGGCAATCATATCTGACCAGGTTTCAATATCTTTTGCAGTGTACCCGACAACAGTGGGCTTCCCGCTAGTCCCTGAAGAGGCATGGATACGTACGATATCTTCTTTTCTGGCAGCAAAAAGCCCGAATGGATAGTTGTCCCGGAGATCTGTTTTCTTCGTAAAAGGCAATTTACGGATGTCTTCGAGGGTCTTGATATCATCAGGAGTTACTCCTGCCTCCATGAAGTTCTGCCTGTAAAAGGGAACATTGTCATAGACCAGCTTTACGCTCTGTTGCAGGCGTTTCAGCTGCAGTCTCTTCAGTTCTTCGGAATCCATCGTTTCATATTTCGGCTGCCAGTATTTCATTAAAAGAACCTTCCTTTGATTCGTGAAACTGTTTTCAGTTATGAATTTCAATGCATGAATGCTATGTCTCTACATATCACGATATAGTGAGTGATTTTATCAGTAAGATAAAACGTCTGGAAAAATCAATCTACTGTAATTCCTTCCCACATATAAACATTGTTGAAGTAAAGCTTCATACTTCAGAAGAAACAGCAGCTGGTTAAATAATAACATTATTTATTCTGAATTCCACTTTCCGCAGATGTCTTCTAAAAACTGACATTATTCTAAAAACTGATATTTTCTTCCATCATAAAAACCCACATACAAAACTGTCGTGCACCAGAGAAATTTAATGTTAAAAATAAGGAATAAAAAGTTTTTAATCTGTAAATTGAGGAGAATAATTCTGTTAAATGACAAGTAAATTCTTATACAAATGTATTTTTATTGGGAAAGCATTAGAACCACATTTAATCTGATAAATACGGCTCAATAACCCTTAAAAAACGGATCATTTTTTGAGGGCCCTATTACTTTTTCTTCAGACGACTCTGTTCCAAAATAGAGTGATTTTTAACTTTACATTCACCACTTTATTTTGGAACTGCGTCAAATTTCCCCCCAAAAAATTGCTGAAAAAAAAATCACTTCTGCCTGATAATGTTTTTAACCCGCCTGTCCCAGTCCGTAGACTCAAAAAGTTCCCTGATTTCGGGAGAGTCGTCAATGAAACAGAAACCCCAGTAAACCGCAGGCAGAAACTCCCGTTTCCACTGCTCCTTCTTCTTTTTATCGAGAAACTGGTATGTTTCCGAAGACGACAGGCGGCTTACGAACCCGAGCACTTTTACAAGATCCGGAATGGTCTTCTGGGCAGAACCGAGTTTAAGGCATTTAAGCCTGTAGCTTTCGATCTTTCGGAAATCTGGTTCGAAACCAAGGGTTTTCAGGATACGGTTTTTCTCG
Source organism: Methanosarcina baikalica (assembly GCF_031461075.1). NCBI lineage: Archaea > Methanobacteriati > Methanobacteriota > Methanomicrobia > Methanosarcinales > Methanosarcinaceae > Methanosarcina > Methanosarcina baikalica. The sequence continues at coordinate 39,038 of NZ_JAVKPK010000009.1, forward strand.
GGAAGCGAGAGGCGTGAACCTTCGTACTTGAGGGAATTTAGGGCCTGAAGTTTCAGCAACCACTCAACCTCCCCAAAAACCTTGGGTTTATGCTGCCTCGAAACGTCTCCTAGCCTGCGGTCTTCATAGGCTTCTCGCTTGAGCTTATTTATCCGGCCTGAAAGGTTTGAAAATTCTTCTGCGTCCCTGAGTTCCCTGATCCTGAACCTCAGGACAGCCCGCATGAGTTCCCGCTTTTCCCGCTCAAAAGCTCCAATATCTTTTTCCTCGGTCAGCGCGAGCAGGCGTGAGAAGTATTTTGCCCGTATGTCGGTCGGAGGAAGCCTTACAGGCACTTCCCTGAGTTGAGTATCTTTTCCTTTGTTTTTTATGAGGGTGCCAAAGTCCACTTTATTAATCTCTATCTTTCCTTCCTCAATCGCCCTTGCTGCATCGCCTTCTGAGAAAAGCTCATCAAGGCGGATCTCGGGCTGGAGCATCTGAACCTGATCAACCTTTTCTCCGTTAAAGACCCCTTCCCCAAAGCGCTGGTAGAGAGAGTCAATACTGTCCGAAATCTCAAAGATGCTTCCCTGCTGCTTTCCCGATAGCGGAGAAAGCCTTGTAATCCTTCCTACCTGCTGTTCAAAAAGCCGCATGCTCAGGGTGGGCCGCAGCAGGACAAGGGCTTCAAGCCCCGGAAAATCAAAACCTTCAATCAGCATGCCTACGGTGCAGAGAACATAGGGGGGTTTTCCGATCTCCCTGAAAGCTGCAAGGAGGGCACTTTGTTCATCTTTGGGCAATTCGGAGGTCATAAAAGCCGCATCTCTGAACTCTCCTTCAGGGGTATAATTCTCAAAATCAGCAGGCAGGACAGGGTCAGGGTCCTGTTCTAATTCCGGGACCGAAATTTCCCCATTGAAGACCGAGGCGGTGAGCTTTGCATGAAACGCATTAATTTTCTCGCCGAGTGCACCGGCTCCGTAGACGCGCTTTCGGACAGGGGCGCAAAAGACGAGAGTCTTTGCACTCCTCTGTTTGACCATAGAATCATACACATCTTTTGCAAGCTGAGTTCTTCTGATTACCTTTTTCAACTTATCGGCAGTGCTGCAGTCAAGGAAAAGGTCCTGTTTATCAAGCTCATCCAACCCTTTTTCAAAGTCAAAGATCTCAAAGATATCTTCCGAACTCTCGGCAATAGTATATTTGAGGGGCGCAAGCTCTTCGTCCAGGATGCATTCAGGAAGAGTTTTTGCGTAGATTTCCCTCATATCCCCTGCAATTTCATCCACGAACTTGACATTTCCGACCACACCCTGGAACGGAGTTGCAGTCATTCCCAGGATTTTTGTCCCTAACTCATTGAGAAAATCATTTCCTCTGTTATTGATGAAATTGTGGATTTCGTCCACAATTGCAAGGTCGGCAAATTCAAGAATCAGCTCTTTAATCTCAGAACTCTGCTTTCCGAGTACTGTCTGCAAAGAGGCGAAAAGCACAAAACCTTTACCCTTTTCCTGCCCGAAAGATTTCAAAGTTGCAGCAAGCTCCTTTCGACCCACCTTATTCTCAGAAGAGAGGAGAGCGCTATTGGGAAAAAGGGGCCTGTTTTTCTTCCTGTCGTAATAAGTCTGGCTAAGAAGAGGGTTATTTTTAGAAACCAGGAAAAGCACAATTTTTCCTTCGTCATAGTACTTTTTCATTATATGTTTTGAAAGAAAGGTCTTACCCCAGCCGGTGGGAACCTTGATATAGCCTCTCTGATGGGTTTCAAAATATTCCAGAATATCCTCGAAGATTTTCTTTTTATCTTCCCTCAAGGGCTCAAGCTCGACGGTTTCCATGTCGGCTACAGTTTCATTTGAATTTATCATCAATACGCTGTCCTTACACTTTTCACTGTAGAAGCTTTTTAGTACCTTTTCAAAAACCAGAAAATACCTTTCAAAGAAGTTTCTGGGAAACTGGTATAGCCACGCAACAGTAGATGTTGCATGCAACTGCAAACATTATAAGAAGTAACTCCCCGCAACTTACAAATAATTCATAAAAACTTCAGTCCAGAAAAACTTAAGTCACGTTCTTTTCTTTCAGAAGCGGAAAAGAATAATTCTGGAACTGCTTTTATTTAAAAGGAATCCCTTTTCAATAATAAGAATTACGTCAATATATATGTTATGCCTATAGATTGTACCAAAAAAGTCAAAGGGAAGAGGCAAATAAGGAAATTTATTCCTTTTAGCCGTCTCCAAAAACTGTTTTAAAAAGTTTAGATAAACTTTGGCCTTGCCGAGAGATACTTTGCAAGGGGCAGTTTTCTGTAAGGTTTATCGGATATTTCGCCTCTGATCCGCGCGTTAAGTTCTTCCTGAGTAATTTGCACTTTTTTCGGCTTATTCTGCTCGGATTCGGACCGAATGGTTACGTTAATGGTGCCGTCTTCTATTTCTTTATCACCAATGACCACTAAATAAGGAACCCATTCCCTGCCTGCTTCTCTTACTTTCTTTCCTATGGACAGGTCGCGGTCGTCAATGTCAACCCTGCAGTCAAGCTTCTGTGCAACCTCTTCAGCAAAGGCAACATGTTTCTCTGAAACCGGCACAATCCTGACCTGGGTAGGAGAAAGCCAGACAGGCAGCATGGGAACCTTTCCTTCTTCGGTGTCCATTGCAGCCTTTTCGAGAAGAGCGTAGATACAGCGTTCGATTGCCCCGCTCGGAGAGCAGTGAAGGACGGTAGGCCGTTCCAGTTTACCGTCAGTATTTACATAAGAAATATCGTACCTTTCGGCGTTTTCCACATCAATCTGGACTGTTGAAAGCGCGCTTGCTTTGGCAAGGGCGTCTACGAAGTTAAACTCGAACTTGAGTACAAAGTAGAAGAAACGGGTGTCCCACATTTCCACAAGTACGGGTTTATTGACGGTTTTTGCCATACTGACTACAAGCTCTTTATTTGACTCGTAAAAGTCCCTGGTGAAGCGGATGGCAACCTCATAATCATTAATATGGATTCCCATATTTTCAAGCACATCGATGCAGAGGTCATATTGCTTTTTGAACTGGTTAACGGCCTGATCCATATCCTCGCAGAGGGTGTGCATATCAGGCATGGTAAAAGCCCTGAGTCTTCTCAAACCCACAAGTTCTCCCCGCTGTTCCTTCCTGAAACTGTAGCGGGTCATTTCGATCATCCTCAGAGGCAGGTTCTTGTAGGAAATCGTCATGTCGTGGTTCATAAGGAATTGCCCGAAACAGGCTGCAAAACGCAGAAACATCTGCCGCTTATCAGACTCAATAGAATACTGCCTTGCAGGGAACCTATCCAGGTATTTCTTCAGAGTCGGATGGTTCATGTCATACATGATAGGAGTTTCGACTTCCATTGCCCCGAACTCGGTTGCGACATCAAGCACATAATTTTCAAGAAGAGACTTTATAAGCCTTCCTTTAGGGTAATAGCGCATGTTTCCGGAATCTGATCCCGGTTCGTAGTCCGCAAGTTCAAGCCTCCGCATAAGTTCTACATGGGGGGGAGCCCGTTCAACAGCTCTGCTCTTGGAAATTTCGTAGTTTACAAACTGTTGAAGTTTAGGGTAAGGGGTGAGGTCAAAACTCTCGACTTCATGAAGTTCTCCATCAAGGGTCAGGATGCGCCAGTAAGACCTTGCAGTCCCTTCGGCTTTCAGGGCTTCGGAAACAACCTCTTCTTTTTCCCCGGCTGCGGCTGCTTTGCCTGCTGCTTTTGAAGCCCCCTCAGGGCGGATGCTTCTGGAGAGTTCGGAAAGGGGATGGCCTTTACAGCTTATATTAAAGGCCTTATACCATCCGAAAGGAGCACGCTTGACCTCGTATTTACCTGAGAGAGCTGTCTCTATTCCTTTTAAGACCTCTACTGCAACTTTCGGAGAAGAAAGGTCGGAGCTTAAGTGGGCGTAAGGGTAGAGCATTATGCGGTCGGTTTTGACCTGGGTTGCTACCTTTTCGATTTCAGAAACAGCCTTTTGTATAGCTTCCTCAGGGTTTACCTCATCTACACTTTCTACAGCCGTGAAAACGGTAAGTGCTTCCTCGAGCCTGCCGGACTTTAAGGACTCTTCTATTTTTTCAGCAACTGGAGTTTGTTTTTTGGTTTCGTATTCAATATAATCAGAGTGAATGAGCAATAACTGCATTCTAACACCTGTGTTCCCGCTGGAATGTGATTCCGAATTAGCTTCGGTTCTTAATCAAATAATCAATTTATTTCAGGACTGTCTGCGGTCTGTACCCGTCAGTAGATCTTGATTAACGGAAGTAAAGAAGAATATATGACAGTCCTAATATCCTGCAACGATATAAAGCAATCCCTTTCGACTGATATTTCTTACTATAGCCTCAAAAGCTCTCAAATCCCCGAGATTCAGCTAATTTGTGTAATTTTATTTTTGGAAATTACTTTTCTGAGCCAGTCGTACAGGGGGGTCTCAGACTCTTGAGGTCTATGTTGATCTCTGCCAGTTCAGGGTGAATCTGCTCCTGATAAACCCTGTAAGCCGCAACCAGAGCTCCCAGGAGAATAGGAGCTGCAAAAAAACCTGCAATTCCCCCAACAAAAGCTCCGCCGAGGAAGGCAAGCATGAGCAACATCGGATGAATCCTGGACTTCAAACTGGTCAGGTAGGGCCTGAGAATCAGTTCGGGAGGGCCATAGATTATGAGGGACGAAACAACAAAGAAAAGAGCTGCACCTTCAAACCCTTGCTCAATGTAACGCATTAGAGACAAAGGCACAAGCACCATATAACCGGCAAAAAGAGGGATTACTGATGCTATAAAGATGAGGGTCGCGAGTGCCAGTACATGAGGAAACCCAAAAGCATAGAAAACAAAAACTGAAGTTACGCTTACTATAAGGGCAGAGTAGGCATTACCCAGGAAAATTCCTTTAAGGATCAGATCCAGATGACACGCATAACGGTTTACAATTCCTTTGTACTCTTTTGGCATCATGCCAAGAAAAGCGCAGTAAAGCCGGTCCCCGTCAGCAAGTATGAAATAGCAGAAAATGATCGATATTATAAAATTAATGACAAAGAGACCTATACTCCGGGCATATGATATAACTCCTATACTGCCGATTGCAGGAAGAAGGGAGGTAAAAAGGTCCCAGATAGCAGAATTAAGACTTTCTAGAAGTTTTGCCGGAATTTCCAGAGCATTTATGAAATCAAGAATTGCACCCACGACTGCAGTCTGATTGTCAAGAATCCAGGAGATCTGGTTGAGGATTTCAACAATACCTGCTCCGACAATGAAAACTATGGGAACGAAAATACATAGGCTGGCAACCAGAGCGCCGATTTTTCTGTGTCTGTTGAATTTTATCTGGATAGGTCTTGCGATGTAAGCAAAGACTATACCGAGTACTATTCCGTCTGCAAGAGGCAGGAGGATTAGAAAAGATAAGCATAAAAGCACTGCTAATACCAGGGCTGCTCCAATTTTCCAGCGGCTGGCAATTATCTGGCTTACTCCGTCAGGGGTCTGGCTCAATTTCATTTTTCAGTTCCGTTTGGATAAATAGATGATAGAAATTTAATCAGATATATGCAGAAAGCTGATAAGAATCCAGTATCAAAATATAATTAGGAACTATTTAAAAATATCATAAAGTTGGGAAATTCCGGCAAATCCGGACTTTTGACCATTCATACTTTTAGTTTTTTATCCAGATCAGGTACAAGCTTATCAAAATATCTGGTTACCACACAGGATTCCGTACATTTCCCGCACCTGATGCAGGCTTCACTTATATGCGGTTTCTTTTCGTTGAGAGAAATCGCCCCGACAGGACAGGCTTTTACACAGATGCCGCAGCCTGTACAGCGTGAAAGCCTTATAAATTGCTTTGCAGCTTCCTTAAAAAGACAAACAGCTTTTTCCTTTGTTTCCGAACTTGCAAGCAGGTTTCCATTTGAAAAATATTTTACAGTTCCGGCCCCGGTTTTAACCAGCAACATACCCAGGTCCTCCGCATAAACCGTACTTCCAAGTACATTCATGAAATCTGCAGCTTCTTTTTCCCTGATGCCCCTGACTCCTGCTTCTATTGAGAAGCCTCCAGCCTTGCATGGGGAAATTCCTGCTACGACTTCAATTTCAAAGTCTTCGATATTTTCCTTAGCAAGAACGGAAATCCCAAGTTCCTCTGCCAGCCTGAGCATTTTCGGAGGCAGTTCCTTCCAGCGCCAGAATCCATGTTCTATGAACTTTTCCGAAAGCCCTCTGGTTTTCGCCCACTTGAGCAGGAAGGTGTTCCACTTCTCATGCATTTCAGGGTGCAACTCTTTTACCCTGGCATACTCGGCAGCAAGGGCAGACGGGCAAAGCCAGCAACCTACCCTTTCGAAGCCAAGGTCATAGAGCGGATTGTATGGCAGTCCTCTCCAGTGGATATAGAGCCACACTTCAAGCGCTTTCCAGTCCCTGATAGGAAAGATGTTGAGCTGGGCAGGGACAAAGGGATTTGTCTCACTTGCCGCAATCCTTGCCCTTGAGAAAGATTCGTGCTTCCGTTTACCGTCGATTGTTAGATAAGCCACGCCATTACCTGCTCTTTTTCCATTAAGAGAGCAGGCTTCTTTCCCTGCGTCGAAGTCTCCTGCAGATGCCAGCTTGCAGACTTTGCAGCACCAGCGGAAGTCCTTTGCAGGAGGCCCTAATTTTGTTACCTGATCCCGGAAAGCAGAACCTGCACTTGCTTCTTCAAGCGAAATTTCCCTTTCGCGGCAAAAACTCCGCACAAATTCGACAGTTTCTGGGAATTCTATCCCGGTATTCAGGAAGAAAGCTCTGAGTTCCCTCTGCTTGAGGGAAGCCTGCGCCAGGTCTAGCACCACAAGACTGTCTTTTCCGCCGCTGAAGGAAACATAGACAGGCAGTTTTCGGTATTCGTTTCTGGAAACAAGCCCGCGAATAGTGTTGATTGCATTTTTTCCCAGAACCTGCAGGTGCTTTCTGTTAGCCTCGACACAAGCCCCGAGATTCGGAGTTTCAGGATGAAGGAATGCCTCACTACTGTCAACTTTCCTGATCCTGAGGACTTTCTTCCCGGCTTCGAATGAGGATTCGGGTTCATTCCGGGTTTCGGTCTCATGCGGGGTTTTCAGGCCTGGAAAATCTGCGCCGTCGATAAAAGAAATTCCGTATCCTGTCAGGCTGCCTGCAGTCACCAGAACGAAGTCCTCTGCCTTTATGTTCCCGGCAAAAGATTCCACAAGTTCTGCTGCCACATTTTTCCCGTTAAGGTGCCCATTTGTTTTTTTGAGTTCGACTTTCATGCCTTCAGCGTATTTCAGGAGAACTTTTGCTCCCTGTAAGGAAGGTTCGAAACTGTAACCCATTTCCGAAAGTTCGAAACGGAGAATTCCGAAAATGAAGCCGTCTACAAGCACTTCATCGGTTTTATCCTCTCCGGGGATCTTATTAAGGAGAATAAGCTTCTCCCCAAGGGGATTGCAGCCGAAAGCCGAATACAGTTGCCCTTCCAGGACTTCCCGTTCGTAAGGAGAACAGAAACGGACATCTGCGGGCTGGGAGAGCCTAATAACTTCTCCTTTGCTGCCACATCTTCCGCATTCTTCCCCTATCAGGGGCAGATTACATTTTCCGCACCAGAAAATGTGGTCATCCTCATACTCGAAACGCTGGGAGTTGTTTTTCTTCGATAGTGCCAGATCCGGACTTTTTCCAGAGCCATGGCTCTTTTCCGGAGAATATTTCCCAGTAGAACGTTTCCCTTTGAAATCCGCGGATTTGCCTTCTACCTTGTTTTTGCGGGTCTGAGAATTCTCTATATCCGATGTTCGGGAAACTTTTTTGTCAGGAATTTGGGAAGCTTTTCTCTCTTCACTGTTTCTTTTTTGTTTCTGTTGACCCGATGCCTGGGACTTGTCTTTTTTCTGCTGCATGGAAATCCTGGTCAGTGATTCGAAGAAATGGTTAAGTATTTGATCGTTCAGTTTTTACCGTTCAGTCTTAGCACGGATACGTTTATCGATATATCAAGATTGTGAAAGTATGGAAAATTAAGAAGACATTGGGACCTGAAAATCTCACCTGATATTCTACGTGATAGAAGGGCCAGACAAGCACTCAAAAGATTGTCCAAAGGATCGATTTAAGATAATTAAAATACCCTTTAAAAGGTCACTTTAAAGATCAGTTTTAAGATGATTTGAAACATCATTCGGAGATCACTTAAAAGGTAATCTTTGATAGAAGGCAATTTTCGATAGAAATATCACTTAGGTAGTATATTTAGTATGTAATTGTAATTATATTTATGAGTTATGAATATATTAAGCTTCCTGTTAATGTAAAGGCTTATTCTTGAAGGTGATACGGTATGAAGTACGATGTTGTTGTGGTTGGAGCCGGTCCTGTGGGTTCCACTGCTGCTCGCCATGCAGCCCTGAATGGAGCAAAGGTCCTCCTGCTCGAAGAACATTCTTCCATAGGGTCACCTGTAGGCTGTACCGGGCTTTTGAGCACGAGAGCTGTTGCAGAGTGCGAACTCAAGCCTTCGGAAAAATTTGTGTTCAATTCTGTGCGCGGGGCTTTTGTACACGCTCCCGACGGGCAATATCTGCCAATCGACGGGAGGCAGACAAAAGCATATGTAGTCTCGCGGAAAAACTTTGACCGGGCCCTTGCAGTAATGGCTGTGGAAGAAGGCGTTGAACTCTCTCTCAGGACAAGGGCTGTAGGATTTGAAAAAGAGAATCCGGAAGCCGGTAAAAAAGGGAAGAAAAGTTCTCCTGTAAAACTCAGAGTAATCAAAAACGGCAGGCTCGAAACGATATGCGCATCCGTTGTGATAGGGGCAGATGGGGTAAAAAGCCGGATAGCCAGCTATGCAGGCCTTGAAAAACCTGCCCGTGTGCTTCCAGGCATCCAGATCGAAGCTCCCTATGCCTCGGAAGATAGTCACTTTGTTGAACTGTTCCCTGGCTCTTTTGCTCCCGGCTTTTTTGCCTGGACCGTACCGGTTGATGAAAAAGTTTCAAGGATCGCGCTTGCCCTTGAACCGAGGCTTGCCTGGAAAAGCGGTCAGAAAGACTGTTCTCCCCTTTTCTACCTTGAGAAATTCCTCCACTCCAACCCTCACGTAAAATCCAGGTATTCAGGAGGTATGCTTGATTTTGTAGTCGGAGGAATTCCGATTGGCCCTCCGGAAAAAACAGTTTCCGATGGCATTATGCTGGTAGGGGACGCTGCCGGGCAAGCTAAACCGACGTCAGGGGGCGGAATCTATACAGGGGCTTTTGCGGCAAAAATAGCTGGAAAAGTTGCAGCAAACGCTGCCCTCGAGGGAGATACTTCTGCAAAAAGGCTTTCCGAATATGATCAACTCTGGCGGAAAGGCCTTGGAAAAGAGCTTGAAATTGGCATGAAAATCCATGACTATATGGGGAAGCTGGAAGACAGACAGTTAAACGACCTCATAGGCTCTCTAAATACCCCATCTATTCTCAACACCATCACTGAGTATGGAGATATGGACCATCCTTCTATCCTTATGAGGAAACTCATGTTTTCAGGAAACTCCCTGAGGCTGATGAAAGCCTTTGGGACATTCCTGGGAACTCTTTTTTGAAGAGCCCGGAAGAGCACAGAGAATTTAGACAAACCTCAATTATGGGAAGTTAAGCCGTTACAACATAAAAAATTAATACGGATTTGAGGAATCAAATGGAGAATGTTATTCAAAAACCCGTAACTATAAATAGGTACATTTGGGTTGATTTGATCCGGATAATAGCGATATTTGCAGTGGTGGCAATCCATGTCAACAATTTCGGATTCGTTTGGAATAAAGTATCATGGATAGACTGGTGGGCGTCTAATATTTATAACGCGATGATACTTTTCGCGGTGCCGATATTATTCATATTGAGCGGTTACCTATTATTGGATAAGCAGGAGGATGATCGGACCTTCTTTTCAAAGAGGTTTGGCAAGGTCATTATTCCTCTAGTTGCATGGTCAATGATATATATGATATTCGCGAACAACTATAATATATTTAGTATATTTACCGTAGATTTTGTGCAAAAATTCTGGTCTAATAAAATATTTTATCACCTCTATTTCCTCTACTACATCATAGGATTATATCTCCTCACACCGTTGTTACGCAGGATCTTAGCGCATGCAAACATGTCTGACATATTATATTTTTTACTACTTTGGTTTTTATTCACGCCTCTCAACCAGTTAATAGGATTTTTCGGATACAATATTGGGATACCCGTAGAAGCCGCAACAGGGAATCTCGGTTTATATATCATTGGTTATGCCATCAAAAAAACCCAGATAACTGACAAAATAGTATATTTGTCGGGTGTCATAGTTGCTACTTTGTTAATGGTTATGATCTTCGGGTCTTATATTATGAGCATGAATAGCGGAAAATTCGATAATTTTTTAACTTCGTTAAATATAACGCAAACATCATATGCGATATGTTTGTTCATCTTGCTCCGGGAAACCCTGGATCATATGACGTTAAAAACGTCGCGCATGAAGACAGAAACTATAAGTGCTGTTGCGGAAGCTTCCATGGGAATATACCTCGTCCACCCAATCCTATTGCATTATATACGTCATGGGTTATTCGGGGTGTTTTTATTATCTCCGTCTTTTCTGAGCCCGATAATATCTGTTCCGCTGGTTACGGCCTTATTGTTCTTCGTTTCTCTGATCCTGGTGATAATAATGCAGAAAATACCTTTGATAAGGAAAATTGTGCCCTGATTTTAATTGGTTATTTGTATCCTTTTACTTTTATTCTTTTAAATACGGATAACTGCTACATCAGTTTTCATTACTTTGTATTGACCCTGATCAATCAAAAATTATGAAGAATAAAAAGATAATATTAATTCATGCGTCTTCGGTTAAGGAATTTTCTTGCCTGAAGGCTATCGATTTTACATTAGAAATTGGCTTCAAATTTTAGCCTCTTTACCTAAAATCAATACCCTGTTCCAGTTCAAAGTCCATCTAAATTTTAGATATATGTCAGGGTTTTAGATATATTTCAGGGGAATGAATTCAATTTATCATGATTCCTCACTTAACCGAAGACACATGAATATTAATTAAATATTAGCTTGAATCTTTAAAACTGAAGGTCTATCACATGAAAATACACTGTCTACAGCACGTTGAATTTGAAACGTTGGGAACTAATGCAGAATGGATTGAAGAAAAAAATCACTCTTTATCTATAACCCATTTATATACAAACGAGAATTTTCCCGGGATAGATGATTTTGACCTTCTCATAATAATGGGTGGACCAATGAATATTTACGAATATGAAAAATATCCCTGGCTTAGAGAAGAAAAAGCGTTCATAGAAAAAACGATTTCTTCAGGAAAAGCAATACTTGGGATCTGCCTGGGAGCTCAACTCCTTGCCGATGCCCTGAAAGCTGAAGTATTTAAAAATAATTATAAGGAAATAGGATGGTTTCCCGTATATATAAGCACAGAAACGAAATCTGAAACCTTTATTCTGAATGATATTCCTGAGAAGTTTATTGCATTTCACTGGCATGGAGATACGTTTAACCTTCCTGAAAGCTCAAAGAAGCTTTTTGTAAGCGAAGCTTGCGAAAATCAGGGATTTATTTACAAAAACAGGGTTATTGGACTCCAGTTTCATCTTGAAATGAGCAACAGAACAATAGGAAAAGTAATTGAAAACTGTAGAGATGAATTGGTTGTAGGAAAATACATTCAGAAAGAAAAGGAAATGCTGGATAAGTGTTCATTCCTTACAGAGTCAAAGCAATTAATGTTCAGACTGCTTGATAATTTTGAAGCACTAATCAGTTTTTGATATTATAAACAGTTTCTTTTAAAAGAAAAGGGCTACCTCAATGTTTTTTACATCATCGTTAAGCACAACATCTATAATTGCCACGCACGGAAAAATATAGAAAAACTGTAGATTTGTGAATTAGTCCGCTTGAGTAAGTAAAAAATAATGTTTTTCATTCCATAAATTAGTCCTCTCGAGCGCAGCGAGAAGGACTCCGTGCTCCCGAAGCGGAACTCGGGCGAGAAGGACTCCGTGCTCCCGAAGCGGAACTCGGGCGAGAAGGACTCCGTGCTGTTGCGATTACATCGCAACTCCCAGAAAATCTCCGATTTCCTGTGATCCCGAAGCGGAACTCGGGCGAGACGCAATTCAGGAAGCGAAATAAATCTTCCTGTTCAATCTTCCTTTAAGCCTTCCTGCTCATTCATTCTGTTTCTTTCAAGGTTAAGGATTTTCCTGATGACTATTTTTTTGGACCCGAGCCCAAGATCCTCGTTTTCAGGGTAGTTCGTCCTTACATACTCAAAAAGTTCATAAACGGTCATATCATCAAGTTTTCTTTTGAGCTGATTAAAGTCCTCCACAAGAACACCTTTTTTACAAAAACCAAATTTAATTTTTAAATTATATATATTAATTATATTATTTTGGTATTTTTATCCGGGTATTTATCCGGAATTGATGCAGGATGTGCCGGAATTTATGGATGCTTAAATACCAGGCTTTTTATAACTATCCATGATTAATTGTCTGAATTCAACCGGATTTTTATCAGAGTACTTATATAAGCTATTTTAAGTAAATTATCAGAATATTAATATGGTTATAAGTATTTACAGATAACCATAAAATAATGCTTAAAAAATAGGCTTAAGAATTTGAATCCTGGCATAAAGAATCCGAAATATTGAGTAATAATTTCCTAAAAAGAAGAATAGAGAAAATAAGGAACGGGTGGGTCAGGCATAAACCGGAATGACAGCGTAGATGGGGAAACTGAAGAAAACTGGATGAGAGAATTCCTTTTAAACAGCCCTGACCCTCTCCTGAGAACGGGGAAAGAAGGAATTATTCTTTACGCAAACAAGGCAGGAAAATCATTGCTGGAAGTGCTTAAAAGCCAGGTTAGAGATAAAGTTCCGGTTGAAATTCTGGATACTGTCCGGAAAGTAGCACTCCGAAAGAAACCTGCGCAGACGGAACTCAAAGCAGGCGAAAAAACATATTCAATTACTTTTACTCCTTTACGTGCCGGTGAGGGTATAATTCTCTGCGCATCTGATATCACCCCGCTCAAACAAACCAAGGAAAAACTACTTTTAAGAAAGATGGAGCACGAAGCCTTTTCCCGAATTGCCGAGCTTTCTCTCAAAAATCAGGATTTCCAGACTCTGCTAAATGAAGCCTTACCTCTGGTTACAGCTGCTCTTCGCGTAGAATACTGTAACATTCTGAAACTCATGCCTGATGGAAATTTTTTGTTTGAGAGGGGGATAGGCTGGAAGCCAGAGGATACAGGCAAAATAATTAAAAAAGATTTAGTCTCAAGAGCAGGTTACACTGTACTTTCAAAAAGACCTATTCTGTTAGAAAAACTGGATAGGAAGAATTCCATCAGAACAATGGGATTTGAAGGGTATCAGGATATAATGAGCGGGATAAGTGTGCTCATAGGAAGTGTTGAAAAGCCCTATGGGGTGCTTACGGTCCACAGCGCGAAAAAGGAGAAATTTACCGAAGAAGATGCTCATTTCCTGAATTCTGTTGCAATACTCATTTCATTGACGGTTGAACGAAAAGAAGTAGAAGATGCCCACCGAGACAAGGTTTATTTCCTGGAAACGCTGCTGGATACAATTCCGGCTCCTGTATTTTACAAGGATCTAAAAGGCGTTTATCAGGGGTGCAACGAGCTCTTTGCAAAAATGATCCTTGGATGTTCAAAAGAAAAGGTAACCGGACACTCAATGAATGAGCTTTCCGAAGCAATCCCCGCCGGATTTGGGGAAGTCTACAAAAGAATGGACATGCGTCTATTCCAGAAAAGAGGAAGCCAGGTTTACGAGTCCAAAGTGATATGTTCTGACGGATTGACGAGGGACTTTATTTTCAATAAGGCCACATACAAAAGCTGTTGTGGAGCTGCAGAAGGGCTTATAGGAGTAATGCTTGATATCACCGGACGCAAAAAAACGGAAGAAAAGCTGCAAACAAGCGAAGAAAGATACCGCCATATTGCGGAACAGACAGGGCAGTTGATATACGATATTGAACTGAAAAACGGCCATGTTGAGTGGGCAGGGGCAGTCACGGAACTCACCGGTTACAGTTATAAAGAAATTGAGAATTTGGATTTCTATGACTGGCTCGAGCATATTCATCCGGAAGATCGCAAAAGAGTGCAGCAATCATTCAAAAAGTGCTGGAATACAGGGGAGAAATTCCACGAGGAGTTCAGGTTCAGACGGAAGGATAGAAGCTATTTTTGTGTGAAAAATAAAGGTGTGTATCTGAGAGATGGGGAAGACCGTGTATGCAGAGCTCTTGGAGTAATGGAAGATGTTACTGAAATTAAACAGTCCTCTGAAAAATTGAAGGAAAACGAAGAGCTCTACCGGTCATTTTTACAGAATTTCAAAGGAATTTCTTTTAAACTTGACAGAAATTTTGTTCCCATATTTATTGAGGGAGTTATTGAGGAAATAAGCGGGTATGCAGAAGAAGACTTTATTTCCGGTAGAATATATATGTTTGACCTTATTGTCCCGGAAGATCGCCTAATTCTCAATCTAAGCCGGAAAAAAATGATTTCCTCCCCGAACTCCATCATGGAGCATGAGTACAGGCTCAGGCAGAAGGATGGAACTGTGAAGTGGGTTCATGAGGTAATCCACAATGTCTGCAACGCTTCAGGTGAAACATTGTTTATCCAGGGCTATGCTTATGACATTACTCAGAGGAAAAAAGTTGAGGAAACCCTTGCGAAAGCCGAAGAAATCGGCATGAGAGAAATTCACCACCGGATCAAGAATAACCTTCAGGTAGTTTCGTCCCTGCTCAGCCTTCAGGCTGAAAAATTTAAAGATCAGGAAGTTATTGAAGCCTTCAGAGAAAGCGAAAACCGTGTAGTCTCAATGTCCATAATCCATGAGGAGCTTTATAAATCAGAAGGCTCAACGAGCATCGATTTTGCAGAATATCTCAGGAAATTGACTACTGACATTCTGCATTCTTACAGAGTTAGAAACGAGCAGGTCAAGCTTCTACTCGATGTGGACAGCACATTTCTTGGGATTGATACGGCCATTCCTCTTGGAATCGTAATTAACGAACTTTTTTCAAACTCCCTTAAATACGCATTTCCCAGAGGTTCAGAAGGAGAGATAAGGATTTCTCTTTACAGACACGAAGCCGAAGGTCAAAAAACAGGTTTTGCAGAAGCCACAAGAAAGAAAGTGTCAGAGACGTCTTCCAGGTTTACTCTTACCTATTCGGACGATGGGGGTTGTTTTCCGGGAAATGTTGACTTCGAAAATCCCGGAACTCTTGGTCTGCAACTTGTAAACGCTCTCGTTGAGCAGATTAACGGAACAATCGAGCTTGAAAAAGAGAACGAAACAAAATTTACTCTCAGGTTTGAAGATAAGTTACCACTCTAAAGGTATAAAGACTAACTTTTGCACATAATAAAAAGATGAATTCCATTTTCAAACCTGATCTTAAATCGGGTTTTCTTTTAATGCCTGAAGGCAGAAATTTTTTGCAGGGCAGAGTGGTTTTTTTCATTCAAATTTTTTTGTCTTAAAGGTTTAAAAATAAGTATCTTGCGCATGAGAGACATGGCGCTGTATAAATTGAAACAAATAACACATACTTCTATACTAAGAATTCATTTGAAACTGGGTATAAAATAAGGAAGAAAAAATAACAAAGGAATACATATAGGCGAGGATAGGCGAATTGTGAATGCTAATAGGAATTGATGTCGGAGGCACCACTACGGATGCGGTGCTGATCCGAAATGGAGAAGTGTACAGTACTGCCAAGGTTTCCACTGAGCCCGGGAATCTCCTGAGTTCCCTGCTTGAAGCCCTTGACGCGATCAGCAGAGATATCCCTCCTGAGCAGCTGGAAAGAGTGGTATTCAGCACAACCGTGATAACAAATCTCATTGCCGAAGGCAAAACTGACCGGGTAGCCATGCTGCTCATTCCCGGACCTGGTATTAACCCGACAAGTTATACTTTTCCTGACAGCTTTTATCTTAAAGGGGCTATGGATTACAGGGGAAGGGAAATTCAGCCCCTTGATGAGGCCGAGATCAGGAAAATAGTGGTTTTGATCCGGGAACTTGGATTTTCCATGGCTGCTGTTGTAAGTAAATTCGGGCAGAGAAATCCTTCTCATGAACTCAGGATAGAGGAAATATTCAGGGAAGTGTATCCGGACTGCAAACTGGAACTCGGACATAAGGTTTCGGGAAAACTGAATTTCCCAAGGCGGATAGCAACTACAATGCTCGCCTCTGCTACCAGAGAGAGCTATCAGGAATTTGTTGAGAAAATTAGAAAAGCCCTTGAGGAGAGGAATATCAGGGCCCCTGTTTATATTCTGAAAGCCGACGGAGGAACTCTCCCAGTTGAGAAGTCAATAGAGTTCCCCGTGGAAACTATTTTTTCAGGCCCTGCTGCCAGCACAATTGGAGCCCTTGCCCTTACCCCGGAAGGGGAGACATCCGTGGTAGCGGATATAGGAGGGACCACCACAGACCTTGCGTTAATCCTTTCAGGCAAGCCTCTTCTGGCTTCTAAAGGCGCAAAGCTTGGAGGCTTCCTGACGCATGTTAGAGCTTTTTCTGTCCGTTCGATAGCTGTTGGAGGAGACAGTGTTGTAAGGGTTAAGAATTCAAACAGCGGTACAAAGCTAATAACTATTGGCCCTGACAGGGCAGGCCCTGCTTACTGTATGGGAGGAGAAGAAACTACCCCGACTGATGCCCTGAAGGTGCTCGGGCTTATTGATGTAGGAAATCCCGAACGTGCAAGGGAAGCAATTAAAGCCATAGGCTCCAGCCTGGGAAAATCCGAGATTGAAACTGCATCCCTGATAGTTGATAAAGCTACACAGATGATTACCAAAGCAGTCAATGAGATGTTTCTTGAATGGGAACAGGAGCCTGCTTATAGGATATGGGAAGTTCTGCAAGAGAAGAAAGCAAGGCCCGAAAACGTGGTAGGAATCGGAGGGGGGGCGAGAGGTCTTATTGCAGAAATTGCGAAAAAACTTGATGCAAAACCTGTTATTCCTGAATATGCAGAAGTAGGAAATGCTATCGGAGCAGCCGTTGCAAGGCCCACGCTTACTCTGAACCTGCGCATTGATACTGAACGGAAAGTGTACTCAGTCGCCGAAGAAGGGGAGATCGTCAGCCTTAATGTAACAGATATCGGTAATTTCAACAGGATGGGTTCAGGTGAAGCTGAAGCCCTTGCCGCAAAACTCCTCAGGGAACGTGCCAAAAGCTATGGAATTTCCGAGTATGCGGCCGAAGCCGAGATTGTTAATAGTGAAGTTTTTAACATTGTCAGCGGTTGGTCTACTGTCGGGCGGCTTTTTGATGTGAATATGCAGATTCCTGCAGGCCTGATACCGGAATGGAAAAGGGGAGAGAAAGAATGAAGTTAGGGTTTGAAAGGATCAAGGACGCACTGAAAGGTGTGACCGCGGAAAGCACTTCAGAAGGTAAAAAAGAACATGTCGAAGAGAAAAGGCAGGTCGACGAAGAAGAAATCCAGAAGGTAAGAAGTGAAGAATATAAGCATGAGACATCCGAGGAAACTAAAATGGAATTTAAAAAGACCGGGTTGGAACCGGGAGATGGGTCTTTATCTCCGGCAGACCGGAATGAAGCAGAAAAAACAGGCCTTATATTCTTCCCCGCCTTCGACTGGGCCATTTCCCCGACCCACCCGGAAAGAGAAGAGCGCCTCCTCTATACCAGGGACCAGATCTTTGAGGAAGGCCTGATGGACCTTCCAGAAATAGCCGAATATAAACCCCGCCTTGCAGATTACAGAGATATTGCCAGAGTTCACTTCTGTGTGCCTGACATAAAAGCCCAGGCTACAATCCCTCACCTGATAGCAGCAGGCAGCTGCCTGGTGCTTGGGGATGCCCTGATGAAAGGGGAAGTCAAAAACGCTTTTGCCCTTGTCCGCCCGCCTGGCCACCATGCGATGACAGTAGCTCACGGGAACAGGGGTTTTTGTAATATCAATAACGAAGCTATCCTGGTCGAATACCTGAGGAAAAAATATGGAGTCCGCAGGATAGCAATTGTGGATACTGATGTACATCACGGGGATGGGACACAGGAAATCTTTTATAACGATCCTGATGTGCTTTTTATTTCATTCCATCAGGACGGAAGGACACTTTATCCCGGATCGGGTTTCATAAACGAACTGGGAGGCCCAAAAGCCCTTAGCAGGACAATCAATATTCCACTTCCGCCTGCAACCCCTGATGAGGGTATACTCTACGTGCTCGATTCTCTGGTGCTTCCGATTCTTAAGGATTTCAAGCCTGAGCTCGTTCTTAATTCTGCAGGACAGGACAATCACTATACCGACCCCCTCGCAAATATGCGTTTTTCAGCACAGGGTTATGCAAAACTGAACGAGAAACTTGCTCCTGACCTGGCGGTGCTTGAAGGAGGCTATGCAATCCAGAGTGCACTGCCTTATGTGAATACAGGTATAATTCTTGCAATGGCAGGGCTTGATTATTCCTGCGTAAGGGAACCTGACTTTAAGCCAGGCATGTTTGTCCAGGCTGCAAGGGACAGACAGGTATTGGAGGAAATCGTCGCAGCGCAGCTTGAAAACTGGAGAAACAGGGACAGGCTTGTGAAGGCAGAGGTGGCAAAGCACGGGGACTTCTACCGCCGGAAAAAACAGATCTTTTACGACACGGATATGATTCAGGAATCGCAGGAAGAAACAATCCGTATGTGCCCTGACTGTCAGGGCTACAAAACCATTGACTCCCGTGCACACAGGAGTATAGGTGATACCAGGATCTTCGGGGTTTCGATTCCTATCTACGCCTGTGATAACTGCCAGGCTGAAGCCAGGGAAGAGTACAGAAAAAGGCTCAATAATCCGGAATACGAGTACATTTACCTGCAGGATAAAAAAGAGGACGAATATAGATCCTATAATACGAGGACAAAGCAGGAAAAGATTAATTAATATCGAAAAAAGCCTTTAAAAGCTGGAAACAATTTAAGCGGATAGGAAATAGCTACCTGTCGCAAAACATGATTTGCTAAGGCAAAAAAGATCTTATTGAAGCAGAAATCAGTTCATTAGAACAGGAAGCGCCTTATTGACTCAGGATATCGGGATAAGAGTTATGCAGATCCTTTTTCTTTTTATCCCGCATATTTTTCTTTATTTTGCATCTAATTCTTTTTTATTTCGGTATCCTTTTTGGACTAAAGAATAAGAAAACATGTGCATATTAAGTAAGAGAAAATTTGCAAAGATATTCTCCTTTTTTTGAGAAACTTTCTAAATATATTAATTTTACCCTTGGGGGCTAAAATCGTCAACTTACTCAAAATTTAAAGAGTTTTTGGAAATTGGTCCTGGCTAGCCGAAAAATGCATTTTATTTATTGACTCCAGCAGTCAAATAGGGGTAGGTAAAAATAAGATAGAGTCAGCTTTAATTCATTTTCAGCTTAATATAATGGAAAATTGATACTAAATTATATGGGAGAGTAATCAAGAGGTAATTCCAATAAGCGCAGATGTTATCTTACTCTTTTCCACATCTTTAATTTTTTTATAAATATATTAATTGAAACCAATATGTTTATATTGTATTTGCAATTAATTCCTAATTAACTTTAGGAAGTATCATTTATAACTTCTGTTATCTGTATGGAGGAATTAGACATAAACAAATTAAAACTTTTACTACTAGCATTTTTTATTTTCACACTAAGTTCCTTTATCGGAGCGGCTGCGACATATACTGTAGCCACTGATGGAACGGGAAACTATGCAACAATACAGGCTGCAGTGGATAAGGCAGCTTCAGGTGATATAATTCTCGTGCAACCTGGAACCTATACTGAAAATATAGTTATAACTAGAGCCAACCTGGAGCTCAGGTCAGCATCAGATATCCCTGAGGATACGATAATCGCTTCCAATACTACAGGCAAAGATGTAATCTATATTGGAGCCAGAGCTAATTCAAAAATTAAAGGATTTACGATAAGTGGAGCCACCGGAGCAACCATTTCAGGAATTTCTATGAGTTTGTGCAACGGCTGCACCATTGAAAATAACAAATTTTTAAACAATAACATGGGAATATCCGTGAAGTCTTCCGGAAATATTGTAGTACGCAACAATACAGCTACCGTTGGAACAGGTACAGGAATTTACATCACGCAGTCTTATTCGACCACTATTTCAGGCAATAAGGTTTCAGGTTACGCATCCGGGATTAAGATTGATGATTCCCAGGGTGGTAACACCATTTCAGGAAATACCGTAAGCCAGATTTCTGGCAATGGTATAGGACTGGAAGATGCAAGCAATAATGCTTTAGAAAGCAACATCGTAAGCTCGACCGGGAACCGGGGGATCTATCTCGCACGGTCAAGCAAGAACAACCTGAAAAATAATATCGTTTCTTCCAGTGGATCAAACGGGATTGAAATGGAATTGTCTTCTGGAAACACGGTTTTTAATAACACGGTTTCAGGTAATACTACAACAGACAATAACCATGGTATATTCCTGTATACTTGTACAGATAGTTACGTGCAAAGCAACACGGTTTCAGGCTGTGAATACGGAATAGCTATGAGGACTTCCGAAAATAACAGTGTTGTAAACAATAATGCATATGAAAACGGCAGAGGCTTTTACGTAGCCTATACATCCAGCAGAAACACGCTTTCACGCAATAAGGCAAATTCGAACAGCCTTAATGGTATTACTCTGATCAGTAGTTCCAACAATAATATTGTGGATAATAACGAAGTAAATTTGAATGGTAATTATGGTATATATCTTGAGACTGCAAACAATAACAAAATATCTAATAATGCTGCATCCCAAAATTCAAGAGGTATTTTCTTACAGGGTGTTGGATCCACACAAAATACTCTTTCAAACAATATTTTGGATTACAACAGTGACGGTATTCGCCTTGATAACTCAAGTGGGAATAATCTTATCAACAATACTGTAAGTTCGAGCAATACCAATGGGATCTTTTTAGTGGGTTCATGTAATAATAATGGACTGCAGAGCAATACAGTGCGGCTCAATAGAATAGGTATCTACGTGACGAACTCAACTGGAAATACGCTTTCTGAAAATATAGTTTCTGAAAATGGTGCTCAAGGAATTCTGATCATGCTTGCCAATAATAACACCCTTTCCAGGAATAACGTTCATGACAACATTGAAGGTATCTCCCTCAACTCTGCTGAAAGCAACAATATTTCAGGCAATAATATAATTTCAAATGGGAAAGGTATCTACATGTGTCCCAGAAGCTACTACAACCTGGTTTTTAACAATTGTTTCAACAACCCTAGCAATGCAGATGTTAAAAATAATCAAAGCTACTGGAACATAGCAAAGACTTCAGGCAAAAACGTTATGGGCGGACCAACCCTTGGAGGCAATTTCTGGGGAACCCCGTCGGGTCTAGGTTTCTCGGATACTAAATCTGATACAGACGGGGACGGTATTATTGATATTGATATTCCCTTTGTCACAGACAATGGTATCATCGCCTCAGCCAACGGTAATATCAGAGATAATTTCCCGCTTGTACGTGTTGTACTGCCTGTTGTAAATTTCGACGCCAAGCCCACACAGGGTTTTGTCCCTCTCACGGTCGAATTTAAGGATTTGTCAACGGATGCTACATCACTAAGCTGGGATGTTAATGGTGACGGAAGCCCGGACAGTAGTGATAAAACCTTTGTCTACGTGTACGAGACCCCGGGAATCTATACTGCCAATCTAATAGCAAGCAACAAAAACGGCACCACAGATCCAAAAACCGTGCAAATAATTGCAGAGATTTTTAAAGTTTACCCTGTAGCAGACTTCAACGCCAATCTTACGAATGGTTATGCTCCTCTTTCCGTCCAGTTCACTGACCTTTCTCAATACGCAACATCAAGGAGCTGGGACTTTGGAGATGGAACTGCTTCAACCGAGCCGAATCCAACGCATACTTATTCTGCAGCCGGAACCTATACTGTTAACCTGAAAGCAGGCAACGAAAACGGCACTTCCCCAACTCCAAAAACCGCTACAATAACTGTCACACAACAAAGCAGTTCAAGCGGTGGGAGCAGTGGAGGAAGCAGTGGAGGAAGCAGCCATAAAAGCAGCAGCGGAAGTAGTGGCGGTGGCGGTGCAGGCGGTTCCCCTGAACCTGCAAAGAATGTCCAGGTAAAGGAAATTTCTCAGGCTTTCATTACAAACGGAAAACCTGTAAAGTTTGATTTCGCAAAGAATGCAACCTGTGTTGTTTATGTTGGTTTTGATGCAAAGAAGACTGCAGGCAAGACCACAACCATTGCCGAGCAGCTCAAAGGAAAATCCACTCTGGTTTCAGAGCTGGACTCGGGTGAGATCTATAAGTACTTCAACCTTTGGGTAGGAAACGGCGGGTTTGCAACTTCAGACAATATAGAAAACCCTGTCGTATGCTTCAAGGTTGAGAAATCCTGGATACAGGATAAAAAGATCGACCAGGCTTCGATAACTCTCAACAGGTACAACGAGAAAAAATGGGCACAACTGCCAGTAACCCTGTTAAGAGAAGATAACAGGTACCTGTACTTCACGGCAAAAACTTCCGGATTCTCATTTTTTGCAATAACAGGTAAACCCGTAGAGACAGAATCAGGGGCTAAAGTAAAGTCTGAAAATACCACTCAACCTCTTGAACAGAACAAAACAACAGCTGAAGCTGAACAGAAAACAGGAGCTGAACAGGAATCTGATAAGGGAAAAATCACAAGCATACCAGGATTTGAAATGATTTTCGGGATAGTTTGCCTTATTACTGTATTCATGCATAAAAGAAAATAAAAAGATCATTTAAAAAAAAATAAAAAGTAAAAATAACAGTAAAAACAAAAAGTAAAAATAAAAAGTAAAAATAACAGTAAAAACAAAAAGTGAAAATAAAAAGTAAATAATGAAAGAATAAATTCAGTACGGAAAAAAGACAGGATGAAGGCATTGAACCTTCATCTTTCTTCTGCTTTTTCAGTTTTCCTTATTTTTTTAATTTTTTCCTTATTCTTTTCGCTATATTCTTAATATATCTCATTCCTAAAAACCTTTTAAGAACAGTACGGAAGATAAATTTTCTAACATAGATAGCCTCCTCCAATTTATCGAGTCTGAAAAGTCCATTTCCCGCACGTGAGCTGTTTTACCCGGAAGGCAGGCACTCCATTTGTTATTTTATTAAAGTTAACCTGAGATCTGAAAAATAAAAATTATATAACTTATTTCTTTAAGCTGGTTATTGATTGTTGTTTATCTTATATTTTTATGTCTTTAGATTGATATTATTCTAATCCAATAAATATATATCATTTAATGTTTAAATTCTAATTTATTAATAGAAATTTAAATAATAATTTACATAAAAGGTGGGGGATTTAAATAAATAGATTTGTCACTTTAGCTGCAATCTTTTTTATATTTATGTTAGGCTCGAGTACTGGTGCCGCGGTTGAGATCACTGTCCAGCCGGGGGAATCAATTCAGTCCGTAGTAAATAATGCAAGTTCAGGAGATGAAATAGTCATAAGTCCCGGAACTTATACAGATAATCTCGTAATCACAAAGGATAATCTCGTAATAAGGTCAGAGTCCGGGAACCCTGAAGACACACTAATTATGGCGAATAATAACGCCACAGATGTATTCTATGTAGATGCAGACAATGTAAAAATTATGGGACTAAGTATTACGGGAGCAAATATTGACAGGGCAGGAATCTACTTATCCAGATCCAATAACTGTACCATAGAGAATAACAAACTCGTTGATGATGCCCTTGGAATATATCTAAAGGATTCGATGTACAATAATGTCCTCAATAATACGGTATCAGAGGGCAAAAGAGCAATTAATATTGAAAGGTCAGACTATAATACAATATTAAATAATAATGTTTCAAACCAGAGGTTTGGAATTTATATTACTGCTTCTAAAGGGAACATACTTTCCGAAAATACGGCAAATTTGAACTCCAACCATGGTATTATCCTGGAAAACTGTAACAATAACAAGCTGGGAAACAACACCGCAAACTCAAACAACGGTTATGGTATCTACATAGTGTATTCAGCTAATAATAACCTGACCGGTAACACAGTAGACTCAAATATGATTTATGGTATCTGTTTTGTGGATTCCGGCAACAACAGCATTGCAAACAATACAGCAATCAACAGTAAACGAGGCATTTTCCTGTTGAGGTCTGGAGAAAGCACGGTTCTAGACAATCTGGCTTTAAATAACGAGTACGGTATTCGGATTGCGTCAGGAATGAACAGCAACGTCTCAGGAAATGAAGTCGAGAACAACAATATATCAGGTATTTCTTTCTTAAACTCCGCTAACTGCACCATCAATGAGAATATGCTGTTAAATAACACTATTGGAGTAAATCTGGAATTATCCAATAACAATATTGTTCTTAACAACAGTTTCCTGAAAGGAGGAAGGGGAATTAGCCTGAGGGGATCAGGTTATAACCTGGTATCAAATAACACAGCTTTAAACAACAGGTATGGAATGTATGTCCTGAACTCGCAGTGGAACATGCTCTTAAACAATACGGCAAGTACAAGCGTTAACCACGGTACTGTTCTGGTAAATTCCAGTGATAACGAATTTAGAAATAATATCCTAACCTCAAATGTAGGCTATGGGGTTTATCTGAACAATTCGAGCAGCAATACCTTCGGCAATAATACAGCTTCAGACAACAGTAGAGGCATTTACCTGATATCCTCCAATGGAAACAACATTTTAGATAATAATATCCTGGGTAACAGAGAATATGCAGTTTTGCTATCATACTGTACAGGCAACAACATTTCCGGAAACGAAGCTTCCAATAGTGGCCGCGGTATTCACCTGAGCACCTCTCAAAGCAATACAGTGTCAAGAAATATCATTACTATGAACAGTATCTCAGGCATTTTCATGAGCTCTACGAGCAATAACAATATCGTCTTTGACAACTACCTGAATAACGTATTTAATGCAGACATTAAAGACACAAGCGAAGGAAACGTCTGGAATACAACAAAGACTGCTGGTACTAATATCGTCGGTGGGCCATACATAGGAGGCAATTTCTGGGCAAAGCCTGACAGTACCGGATTTTCCCAGACTGCATCGGATGGAGATGGGGATGGCATTGCTGATACGGTTTATAAACTCTCAAATAACAACTATACTGATTTCCTGCCTCTCGTAGGTGGCGTTGAACCGAAAAGGTCTGTAATGTCTGCAGAAGGCCTCAATATCAGCAAACCCACAAGCACCAGCGAAATGGGAATAACAACAAACGAAACGGGAATTACAACAAACGAAACGGAAACAGCTATCAACAAGACAGAAGTGAAAATTAACGAAACTGAAATGAACATCAACAACGAAACCGAAATGAACATCGATGAAACGGCAATGATGTAAATTCAATTAGAAGCAGCCTGAATAATAAAATGAATAAAAACAGCAGGCTAAATGTTTGGGATGAGGATTTGACTCCTCTACCTTATTTTTGTTTTTTCCAATTACCTTTTTTCCAATTACCTTTTTTTCAATTACCTTTTTTCCAATTATCTTTTTTCCAATTATCTTTTAAACCTTTTTTCTAGATCTTAATGTTACGTTCTCATATTATCTTTTCGTGCAGGGCAAAAACGCCTCTTCTACAGAAAAAAATAAAATGTAAATATTTACGTCCGAAACTATGGTCTAAATAGATACTTTGGAGCATTAGAGAAGAAAAACTCCTGAAATACCTCCGGTAAATTGAGATTAATTAAAACAGTGCTTTATATTTTTTGCATTAATATAGCTTCATCAGGGAGTTAACTTAATCAATATATTTATATTGTTTCATGCTTAATTTCTCATTTATTAGAATGAATTTCAGTAAAATTTTACATTTATATTGGGGAATTAAAATGAACAAATTAATCATCCTGCTGACGGCTATGCTTATCTTTGCATTAGGCTCCGGAATCGGGGCAGCTATTGAGATTCACGTCAATCAAACAGATTCGATACAGGCCGCAGTGAACAACGCAGGTTCAGGCGATGTAATAATCGTCAAACCCGGAACATATACCGAGAGTATCCGAGTTACTACACAAAATCTTGTAATAAGGTCAGAATCCGGAAATCCTGCAGATACAATAATCAGGACTAACTCAACAAATGGATTCTCTGTTAGAGCGAGTAACACGGCAATTAGCGGGTTTAAAGTTGAATCCGGAGAAACAGGAATCTATCTGGTTGGATGCAGTGGATGCATAATTACTAATAATGATCTTTCGGACAATGAGATTGGTGTATCTCTGAGCAGCTCGAATAACAATAAAATCTCAGGAAACAGGGCAAACTCGAACAAATTGCATGGGATCCAGCTCGTGACCTCTGAAGGGAATACTCTCTTAAACAATAATGTAAATTCGAATACAAGAGGCATTAACTTTATAACCTCAAATAAGAACACAATTTCAGGTAATAATGCTTTAAATAATAGTGTATATGGAATGTGGATTTCACAATCTAACGATAACAATATTTCAGGGAACACTGTTAACGAGTGTGGTAATGGCGAAACCGGTAGTGGAGGTATCCATCTAGATTCTTCTAGCAGGAACATAATCTCCGGAAACATTGTCGCTTTTACTGACGGCTACGGCTTTTTTGAGTGCCCGGGTTGTCACAATAACCTTGTGTACAATAATTATGTAAATAACGATCGTAATGCAAATATAAACACAAGAGATACTACCTGGAATGTAGCAAAAATTTCTGGCAGAAATATTGTCGGTGGACAGTATATAGGAGGTAATTTCTGGGCAAATCCTGAAGGTACCGGATTCTCCCAGAAGGCAACCGATGTAGACAGGGACGGAATTGCTGATTCCTCATATATTGACGACTCAGGCTATATTTCAGATAAACTGCCTCTTGTACCTGTTTCTAACTCAATCCTGCCTGTTGCAGACTTCAGTGCCAGCGTCACAAGCGGGTATGCTCCTCTTTCTGTCCAGTTTACTGACCTGTCGCAAAATGCAATTTCATGGAGATGGGACTTTGAAAATGACGGAAATATAGACTCTTTAGACAAAAATCCGGTTCACATGTATACAATTCCAGAAAACTATACCGCTAAACTTACAGTAAGCAATGTAAACGGCACTGCTTCAAAAACTGTGCAAATAATGGCAGAAGAATTTAAAATTTATCCTGTTGCAGACTTCAGCGTTAATGCGACGAGCGGTTATGCTCCTTTCTCAGTCCAGTTTACGGACCTTTCACAAAATGCAACCTCAAAGAGCTGGGACTTCAATAACGACGGGCAGTCTGAATCCAACGAATCAAGCCCTGTTTATGTGTACTCTGTTCCTGGAACCTATACCGTTAACTTAACTGCAATCAATGTAAACGGCACCGCTTCAAAAGCTGTGAAAATAATTGCAGAGATTTTTAAAGTTTATCCTGTAGCAGACTTCAACGCCAATCCTACGAGTGGTTATGCTCCTCTTTCCGTCCAGTTCACTGACCTTTCTCAATACGCAACATCAAGGGGCTGGGACTTTGGAGATGGAACTGCTTCAACCGAGCCGAATCCAACGCATACTTACTCTGCAGCAGGAACCTATACCGTTAATCTGAAAGCAGGCAATGAAAACGGCACTTCCCCAACTCCAAAAACCGCTACAATAACTGTCACGCAACAAAGCAGTTCAAGCGGTGGGAGCAGTGGAGGAAGCAGTCATAAAAGCAGCAGCGGAAGCAGTGGCGGTGGCGGTGCAGGTGGTTCCCCTGAACCTGCAAAAAATGTCCAGGTTAAGGAAATTTCTCAGGCTTTCATTACAAACGGAAAACCTGTAAAGTTTGATTTCACAAAGAATGCAACCTGTGTTGTTTATGTGGATTTTGATGCAAAGAAGACTGCAGGCAAGACCACAACCATTGCCGAGCAGCTCAAAGGAAAATCCACTCTGGTTTCAGAGCTGGACTCGGGTGAGATCTATAAGTACTTCAACCTCTGGGTAGGAAACGGCGGGTTTGCAACTTCAGACAATATAGAAAACCCTGTCGTATGCTTCAAGGTTGAGAAATCCTGGATACAGGATAAAAAGATCGACCAGGCTTCGATAACTCTCAACAGGTACAACGAGAAAAAATGGGCACAACTACCAGTAACCCTGTTAAGAGAAGATAACAGGTACCTGTACTTCACGGCAAAAACTTCCGGATTCTCATTCTTTGCAATAACAGGTAAACCCGTAGAGACAGAATCAGGGGCTAAAGTAAAGTCTGAAACTACCACTCAGCCTACTGAAAAGGACAACAAAACAGCAGAAGCTGAACCGAAAACAGGAGCTGAACAGGAACCTGAAAAGGGAAAAATAACAAGCATACCAGGATTTGAAATGATTTTCGGGATAGTTTGCCTTCTTGTGGTATTTCTGCATAAAAGAAAATAAAAAGATCATTTAA
>NZ_JAVKPK010000090.1:0-12151 GCF_031461075.1 Methanosarcina baikalica
ATTTTATTAAAAACAAAATATTAATTGAAATTACTTTTTCCCGGCAGCTAATAAAGTTTTGCTTCTGAACAGCGTTTTTAAAAGCAGCGGGGAAAAGATAATTTAAAAATACCCTGTATTTTGCTTTCAATCCATCTCCAGTAATCAGCTGATGACGTTTCAGTGACAAGTCGCATATATAGTCACGCCTATAATTGCTGCAACAAAAATCACCTTTGTAATCCATCTAATAGTTGCATTATTTAACATCTTGACTATAGCTACAAAATGGTTCCACAATCCTCGTTGGTCACTCATATGGTGGTGTGGTGATAACTGCAGCAGGAGCTAATGCATACAATGTTGTCGGACTGGTTTATATTTTTGCATGTGCGCCCTACAATGGAGAAGCCCTCGGGGAACTCGATGAACGGATGCCAGTTGCATCCGGCCAGGCAGACATCCGCCCTGGTGCAGAGGGTTTCTTATGGATTGATCCAAAGGATTTTCCAGAAGCATTCGGTCAGGATGTCGATCCTGTTCAAGCCGGTGTTGATGTTACAGTCGTTCTATATCTGGGAACTATACACGATTTCGTGATGTTAAACGCACTTGCGGATACACCTGCAACTCGCAGCGCAATCGTCCTTGCAATTGGCAATCTCAGGACGTTTTTTGCGAGCAGCAGGTAAAAGTTCAGAGGGCAAAAAGGCAAATAATGTATTAGTTTCTATTCAAAATTACCAATAGTTATGTTTTAGGTTATAATCAAATTATAAAAGGAATGAGTTGTAATATGTTACTAGTGTCGAGTCAACAACAAAATGTCGTATAAAATCGATTGCAACTATTCAGAATCATTGAATCTTTGAGGATTGACGCGACACTAGTATCTAGGAAATTTAGTTATGGGTCACCATAATTAAGAAAGGGACTACGTATGAGAGCTAGTTTTAATATTAATGCCCTATAATTAAGTTGCCAGGACACTAGTAAGAATAAATGGACCAGTAGGTGACTTACAGGTGTTTTTTAGAAAAGAGCAGATTTTCGAAGTTAACTAGAAAATTGGCTTCTCCTGGTTTGAGTTCCATGATGTGCTGCTTGTTCTCGTATTATAGAGCATCCTAAAGCTCACATTATGAGAGTTCGGCCTTTCCGATGAAGATTTCATATCATTATCCCTTTTAGCCACATTTTCTATGTTTTCAGCATTATGCCGATAATTTATACCCATCTTCCTTAGAACCCTACGCGAAATAACTTAGGCACTTTTTAATACTGTACTTAACGATTTTCACAAGCATGTTCATCGATTTAATTTCCAAAATAATTCTGTGTTGCCTAAGTTATTTCGTTACAAATAATTAGGTTCATACTTGGTTCAGAAGTATTTTCATGTCTTCTTCAATGGTTGTGTTTGGCCTGATGTTGAAATTCTCGACCAGAATTTTGAGAACGTTCGGAGAGACACAAGCTGGAAGTGTTGGGCCAAGGGTGATATTCTTTACTCCAAGGCTCAGGAGGGCAAGCAGGACAAGCACGGCTTTTTGTTCGTACCAGGCTATGTTGTAGGAAACAGGCAGGTCGTTTATGTCCTTGAGCCCGAAGGCTTCTGCAAGCTTCTGAGCAATTACCACAAGTGAGTAAGAGTCGTTGCATTGTCCGGCATCGATAACTCTTGGGATTCCTCCTATGTCGCCAAGGTCAAGTTTGTTGTAGCGGTATTTGGCGCAGCCTGCAGTCAGGATTACTGTATCTTTCGGAAGGGCTTTTGCAAACTCAGTGTAGTAGCCCCTTTCCTTGTGCCTGCCATCACAGCCTGCCATAACCATGAACCTGCTGATCTTTCCGCTTTTTACCGCATCTATGATTTTATCCGCAACTGAGAGGGCTGCTTCATGTGCAAAGCCTCCTATGATGGTCCCACTTTCCAGCTGCTCCGGGGGCTTGCTCGTTTTTGCCTGTTCGATCAGAAGGATGAAGTCCTTTGTGCCGTCTTCTTTTTCATATATATGAGTAAGTCCTTCAAAGCCTACTACCCCTGTAGTGTAAATTCGGTTTCTGTATGAATCTCTTGGCGGGATTATACAGTTTGTCGTCAGCAGGATTGGGCCGTTGAACTTTTCAAACTCTTCGTTCTGTTGCCACTAGGCGTTCCCATAATTACCTGCGAAGTTATCGTATTTCTTGAATGCAGGATATGAGTTTGCAGGCAGCATCTCTCCATGGGTGTAGACATCGATTCCTGTACCTTTTGTTTGCTCAAGAAGCTGCTCGAGGTCTCGCAAATCGTGCCCGCTTATAAGGATGCCTGGCTTATTTCCTACACCTATATTGACTGCTGTTGGCTCAGGGTTTCCATAAGTTTCAGTGTTTGCTTTATCGAGCAGGGCAAGAGTTGAAACTCCTTTTTGGCCACACTCCAGAACCAGGCCAATGAGAGCTTCCACGCCTATACTGTCGTCAGTGGTCGAAACCA
Source organism: Methanosarcina baikalica (assembly GCF_031461075.1). Classification (NCBI taxonomy): domain Archaea; kingdom Methanobacteriati; phylum Methanobacteriota; class Methanomicrobia; order Methanosarcinales; family Methanosarcinaceae; genus Methanosarcina; species Methanosarcina baikalica. The sequence continues at coordinate 2,462 of NZ_JAVKPK010000090.1, forward strand.
GCCCTTTTTCTATGAACTCGAAGATTGCTTCATCTTTATAGCCTAGGATATAAGCGTGATGTGCATAAGCAGCCATTCCTTTCATTCCGTAGATAAGAAGTTCTCTAAGTGACCGGATATCTTCATCTTCAGTTGAGTGAACAGCAACATCCATATTTGCTATGCTTTCGGGGGTAACTGTAGCCACGGAGGGGAGATTTTTTTCGACAGGAAGCTTTGCTTTAATATCGTCTCTGAGCTCAAACCCCTTATTTATAAGGGATTCAATTTCCTTTTTGTCAAAATTAGTGTTCGTAAGAGTAGCAAAGAAGCCATCAAGCACAAACCGATCTGTTGCTTCTTCATTTAGGCCTGCAACCCTTGCTTTAAGGTTATAGAAAGAGATGCTTTTGAGAACGTAGATCAGTCTGTCCTGAAGATCTGCAACTTCTCCTTTCTTGCCGCATACCCCGTTTTTCGTACAACCTTTTGAGTTAAGAGCTTCCTGACATTGATTACAGAACATATTTTTTCACCTTTGAGACTGGTTATTCAGTTTACTCCCCGTTTTTAATTTCATTCTGTCTCATACACAGTTCATATTATAAAAATGATAAATGTGTAGTACCACTTTAAAAGACGGGTGTCTTTCTAGTACCGGTACATTAGCATGAAAGTACATGAGGATATCTTCCTCACGTGCTCTCTAGATCCTTTTTCTTCATAATTGCGAATATTCCACTAATTATTTTAATCCGTTCATCAACCGAGAATATTTCAGTCTCAACAATCTTCCTTTTTTGAATTTCTCCCTTTTTATATCCTGTTTCATCTTCATACATCTCGTCATTTATAATTAGGTGCCAGATAATTGTGGCAATTTTCCGTGCTAGGGCAATGATTGCCTTTGCATGTCCAATCGATTTCTTTTTTCTGTTAAAAAACTCTTTTAACTTGCTATTTTTCTTTCTTGCTGCTGCTTGAGCAATCTGTGTCAGAATCCACCTTGCTACTTTTGATCCTCTCTTTGTGATTCTGCCGTTGTAGAATTTATCTGCAGATTGATACACATTCGGAACTATTCCAAGCCACGAAGCAAGCTTATTTCCAGATGAAAAGTCCTTGAAATCGCCTATTTCAGCAATTAGAGTAGCTGCACCAAGTTCTCCGATACCAGGTATTGACATTAAAAGTTCCATTTCCCTTTTATGCTTTTTATAAGCATAATTAAAAATTTCTTTTTCCAAAGATTCGATTTCATCGTCAAGATGCTTTATAAGATTCAGACAGGTCTGAAGCCTGAATGCAGCACTTTGAGATATTTCTCTATTCAGAAGCTCTCTTATCTGCTCACTTTTTTTACGAACATTTGGAGAAAGGCTTGTGATAATCTGATCAACGGTTTTACCTGAAGAGATTCCTGATAAGATAATTCTGCCATTCCTGCCAAAAATGTCTGTCAGCACATCCTTGAGGTTGAACATTTCAGGTGCGAGAATTGAGTGAGCTTCATTTTTTAGATCTGTTCTTTTTTGTACAAGTGTAAACCGAAGTCGAACATATGATCTAAAATCTCTATGATCTTTTGGGAAAATTCTTGATGGCTGAACCATTTTATTCAATGCAAGTTGTGCAATGAATTCTGAATCTATCTTATCTGTCTTTTTGTGTGTAAATGCCTTCATATCTCGAGCATTTCCAACTATAACAGGGAGATGCTTTATCAAGGAATCATGAATCGGAACCCAAAAGTCACTTGTCGATTCACATGCAACAACATCACATTTTTCGGATATAACCCAATCTTTGAGGGCTAAAATTCCATCTTCGTCTCTATTTAAACGTTTCTGGAGCTTTTCACCGGATCTACTGAGAATTGTGGCAATGAAAAAGAGTTTGTGAATGTCTAAACCACAAGCTTTGTTTATGACTTCAATCAAATTAGATCACCCAATTTGTTTGGGCAGCGGAATTGCCTAAAAGGCCAATTTAGCATCCGTGATCAGAGTCACATTTGAGCCTTCGATGGCAATTCACTGATTAGTTTAGGTACGGTTTTGAAAAACCAAAATGTGGACAACCTTACTGCCCAAGGTAATGAGGAAATCAATACTAATAAAAGTAAGGTGAAAAGTACTTTCATTTGTTTGTGCCTGTTATTCGAAGAATTTCATATTTGTTTAGAATACTATTTTCCATACGATACTAGCTCATATATAGGAGAGAGTTTCGATATGGATACCTTAATGATGAAAATTCAATTTATCTTCGTGCCAATTCCAAAAAGCTGCTCCTTATATAATTTAATCCGGTTACACGCTTTAAAGCCCGCTAAGAGCGTGTAACTAGATTCTAGGATATGAAAACCGCATACTCTATTGGTTTTAATTTATAGGGATGGCCACTGCAGTTCTTATGTCCAAACTCACATGTAAACCGAGTCATATAATCTACATTGTAACTAAACTTGGAATTTAAGTTAAAGAATTTTAAAGGAAAGGACAATGGCTACATGAACTTATCACAAATTTAATTATTTGAAATACAGAATATTGGAGGCATTGTTTGAAGTATATCCTGCTTCCCTTACCTGCAAAGAGATTGCAGATAATGGGTATTGAGTTAAAATAGATGACAGATGCTCTAAACCATTATACTGCATGCAACTACTCTTATATTACAAGACTAAAAGAAAAAAGTATTGTAAGGGCTGAAGAAGCGACAGACTAATTTTTTGTGAAGATGGACGTTTTTTTAAACATATTATTTTTGCGAATTTATCACCAGGGCATATTGATTCATTTGCTTCGAATTCTTGTCTCCACCACCGGCTCAAACCAAAAATCCCTCTATTATAATTACGAGCGGCTTTTTTGAATCGATTTCTGGATCTGGTTATAGCAAATTTCCATTCATTGAACTGAATAACTTAAAATAGTTATTTTGAGCACCTCGAAGCTGATTCCGAGAGGTTTTCTATAAGGCCTAAACATCGAAATAAAGACCATACCTTTTTGGTGAAAAAGAAGAGAGATAAATTTTATTATTGATTAGGGAAAGTAATAATATAATGGATGGAAGGGAAGTAGAAAGGGGACCTCTACAACTGGATATAGGTATAGTTGTATCAGGCCTTGGAGGAAACTCCAATCAAGAAAGGAATCAATTCAATGGCCTTTTTTCCTTTTTTGGTCTCGATTTTGGACTTTATATCGGACCATCGTATAATCCTTTTCGGACTATAGGGCCCAGTGTAGGTATTGGTTTGGTCATAGGATCTAATGGTTTTCTGGCTGCAAAATTAGGTATCCATTTCAGAAGAACATTTGGTTTAGCTATGCTAATTCCTATAATTCCTATTTATGGTGCTACTGGAGCGAGCTTTTTAGCCGCGTTGTCTATTCCAGAAGAAGCTAAAGCTGCGGCAGCTATCCCATTACTGTTAGTGCCAGCAACTTTTGTATACCAGGAAAATATCAAAGAACTCCGTAGAAATGGAACAGAGATTTTAACCAAATTTAGATCTTATATGCTAGGGAAACTATAACTTTATAATATTAATCACAATTTTTTGATAATGTCTATGAAGCTTTTCTAGCATCATCTTTATAAATTTTCTCAATCTCCCACGCACTAACCTCTTTAGTGAGCTTCTTGATATCGCCATCCGGCTACTCTTCGCTTCGCTAGGTCATGCTTCTTCGCAAATTCCATAAAACTTGTTGGATACGGTTATCAGATGCACAATTTTTTAAGCCTCGCTCGTAATACTATCTGATGACATAGGGGAATGATGTTTTTGGTCCTCGTAATTGAGACACGTCGAGGCCCTCGGTATGTAGCCCAATATCTGGTTCACGGATCTACCTTACGGCATCAATACCCCACACACTGGGGGCAAACAGACTGTGAGATTCCAACTGACCGAATAAGATAAACGGATTGCATAGGGAGGAAATATGGACAGCGCTACGAAAATCCAGCCGCCTGTACCGGTGGTCCGGCGGAATGCCTGGCTAAAAGTTTTAGCTACTGCAGCAGTTTTATATGTTCTCTTGCTGGTTGCCTTGCTGCTGACAGGCAATTCCAACCTGTTCCCCACCCTGGTAATGGTCGGCAACTTTATGGTTCCCGTCGCCTATGTGGCGTTTTTACGAACGCAGGCATCTCAGCCGCCTGACATTGCCGACGATCTATCTGGCCTTCCTGTATGGCGGGCTGTTGGGTATTGTTGCCGCTTCCATTTTAGAGCCATTTTTTATCCGCCAGTTGGATCTTGGCGCGATTCTAAAAATAGGGCTCATCGAAGAATTTGCCAAAATCTTGGGGGTACTGGTGATTGCACGTCACAAACGGCATGACTCGGAAATGGATGGGTTGATCCTGGGCGCGGCTGCAGGGATGGGATTTGCGGCCCTGGAAAGTAACGGTTACGCTTTTACAGCTTTCCTAGCGAGCAATGGGAGCGTTTCGGTAACAGTGGCAGTGACCTTGCTTCGTGGTCTGCTTTCCCCGCTGGGGCACGGGACCTGGACGGCGATTTTAGCCAGCGTGCTGTTTCGTGAAAGCAGGAATGGTCGCTTCCGCATTGACCTGCAAGTTATTGGCGTTTACCTGCTCGTTTCTATCCTTCACGCAATGTGGGACGGGTTGCCTCGGGTCATTATGAATGTCTTTAGCCTGGGGTTAGGCGTATTCATCACCGATAGCATAATCGGTATTATTGGAGTGAAGGTCCTCTGGCTGCGCTGGCGAGAAGCGATCAGGTTACAAAGTGTTTTGCCGCCAGAAACCGAGGACATATAACACCTGAAAGGAGGACTATAGGAAACTTGAACCTCGGAAAGACTGAAATCTCTCAGGCAGTGTTGCGAATTTGCTGTAAATTCAAAGATCAGGGTTAGAGGCCATTTTAACCATCAGTGAGCTTGCTTCAAAACTACCTTAAAACTTTCTGAACCAAAATTTCATAGGAGATAAATCAAATTAGTAGAACTAAAGGAGATATGGGTTTGTAATCAAAAATTTGGAGAGCCGGCGTTTTGAGATCAACTCTCTGATTACCAACTAATGAAAAAAGAAAAACATAATTAATAACCAATAATTAAAGAAAATAAGCCCACTGAAATTTGCCCATTTGATCTTACTTAGTAAAGACGGTTATTGATGTAATTTTGCCTATGCTGAATAGTTTGTCGTCCTCTGTTATCTGGTTGATGTTATTTTCAGAATACCTCTTAATTACTATTGCCAACATTTTTTGTTCCGTCTCGGGTGCGGCAAGAGCACATGCTTCAATGCATGAAAATGCAAGCGTTCATTACGTCAGGAAATAATGAAAAACTCACATTTAATGATGGACGACCTAATTCTAAATACTTGGTTTAAATCCTGTAGGGATTGAGTTACTGAAAATAACAAGCACAGGAATATCTCTTTTACATTTTTCCCAAACACGGGGATGTGTTCGTTTTTCAGATTTGATCAAAAACTCAATCCCCACTATAAAATATGAGCCTACTTACTTACAGGTATCCAGAAGACCTTTCTTTTTACCTCCTCTTTGCTCAGAGGGGTGTATGTGTTCAACTTTAGCTTCTCCTTCTTCTTCCTTTGGTTCTGCTTTCTTTTCTTCTGCCATGTATTCAACTCCTTATTAGCTTACATTTTTGAAAAATAATATTTTACTTTAAGTTTTCAATATTATGTCCCAGGTCCAGTTACCTTCAAAGAACTCCCAGCTTTTAGGTCTCCTTAGGATAACTTTCAACAACCTGTTATTTACTGGGGTTTAAGAAGGATTTTCTGATCCTTTTGCAGCTGACGAAAGAAATCTGAGACTTTTTAATATCTTCTGGGATCGTCAAATTTATCAGTGTTTTTAATATTCAACGGTTGCAATCGATCAAAAACCCGGAGATAATAAAAAGTATCTATTTTAATTAGATCCACTTAGTTTATTAACTTTTGCGACAAATTAAATGAGATCAACTCAAATCATATGCGGCAGCCCCACTTTAGATGAAGTATGCTTCGGGCCGCACACTCAGTTTCTCAGAAATCGTTGAGTCTTCTTTGACTATATATTTCTTTTACTGAGGCGTACAAAGGCAAAGCCATCTTTGTATCCTACAACTCACACAGAGCCTCTAGACTTGGTTAAAAACAGTTCCCTTACCTCTCAAAATAACCACATATATCAGGGCTATTCAAAATTACTATCAGTTATATGTCAGGTTATACTAAACTTACATTAGGAATGTGCTGTATTATATTACTGATGATAATAAATGATACCATTAGACGACATAAATATGTTTTTAAGAAGGACTAGGTTTCAGAAGTCAACCAAAAAGTTGTCTTGAAATATCTAGTGTCCTGGCAACTTAATTATAGGGCATTAATATTTAAAAAAGTCCTCATACGTAGTCCCTTTCTTAATTATGATGACTCATAACTAAATTTCTTAGACACTAGTTTCTTTTAGAGATCCGAACAACCCAAGATCTGCATCGACGATTGAAAATAATACAAAAATAATGAAGTATCTTCTAATGCATGTTAGATCAGATCTCGACAAGCTAACGATTGACAAGGTTGATGAGTTCAAGGAATCAATTAGCAGTTGGGTTCATAGAGATGGAAAAACCAATCTCAAATGCAACAAAAAAACAATTTTTAGTAGGGTTTAAGTAGTTTTTACGGTGGCATGGCAAGCGGTATAAAAACAGAGAATATGTCGATCTTGCCGATGATAAATGGAGGGAGAAATTAAATGAAAACTCATTATAAAACGTTTATGATAACCCATGACAAATTATTTAAAATGACTATTGATTTAGTCACTATTCTCGCCCTTTACATACTGCTACTGGCGCTACTTGTGGGGGTGATATATATCCCTCCTACAGATCAAATCAGTTCTATTCGGGACTCTTGGGGGCGGTTTTGGTCAAATAGTATCTGGTGTCCTCACAATTTTTGTTCTTATTGACCTTTTCAATACTTTTGTTGATTATCGTGAACATAAAGAAATCAGACTTACATATGTAACCGATGCTACGATTTTAATAGTCATGCGTGAAATCTCGGCAGGAGTCTATGCCCAAAAATATGATTATCAATTTATTTTGGGCATGTCGGTATTGATGCTGACATTGGGTACAATAAGGGCTTTAGCTGTCAAATATCCACACAAAACATGATTTTTTCCATCATTTATTTAGGCAAATGGTGTAAAGCAGAGAAATAACAATATTTAAGGGTAAAAGGTTGCTGTCTTTGAGAAGATGAACGCAGGAACTGTTGAGGTATATGAAGAGCTTAAATGTGAGAATGATTTTACCAATTAATCGTCCAGATTCATTTTTGGAAGAATATGTTATTGGCAAATTTTATCCCGATGGTATATGCCATTAAGAGTATTACCACAGCTGTTATTGACACTACAAAAAAGGGTACCACAAAAACACTCAGTATCTTTTTAACACTCAGTATCTTTTTAACACTCAGTATCTTTTTGATTTTGTCAAACATTTGATGTTGGGGTGAGTTATTGAAAAACGAAAGCATAATACCATCTCTACATTTTTCAAAACGTGGGCTATTTTGTATGATGGACATTGTACCTGGTTTTTTAGATTAAATCAATACAACTTAAAGAAACGAATACACCGGAGTTTTGAAAAAGCACTGTGCTTTAACAATCCAGGGTCTCAAGTTTACGGTTTCTGAATTGTGTGAATCATAATCAATAACTCACAGATCAAACCTATTATTTAGATGTCTCCACTTTGGCATCTGGAATTGATACTTTCTCTTCTTTTAGTGCTGCATTAGTAGTGTAGCGTCAACTGCAAAATATCGTATAAAATCGATTGCAACTAATCAGAATCGTTGAATCTTTAAAGATTGACACGACAGTATCTTCTGGCGCAGTATTTTTGCCTGTTTCACTCATGGTTTTTGCCTCTTTGTATTTTTTAGGCAGGTGAGCTATAAATTTAGCTCCCCAAATATATTTTAGCTTTCTCAAATATCCCATATAAGCGTATTATGCAGAACAGTTATAAATATAGAGTCCCCAAATGTCCTGCAAGACATAATAGTATTTAAACCTATAAATAACCACGGATATTTTAAATTTATTTTAAATGAGGAAAAGATCCAAATTTAGTGCTTAAGCTGTAATGTAAAATATGAAAGATGTAGCAAAAAATATAGCTTCTTGTCCGAATCTTCGGGAACCGTCACCAGGTTGACATAAAGGGGACTATAAAATCGTTATGATAGCAACATTTTAGGGTAAAATGTCATCCACAAAAATAAAAAATATGTATCTTTTTGACACTCCAAAACGTTCTGCCATTTCCTTATATGTTCTTTTTTCGGTTCCGTTGCAAGAAATCTGACTTTTTCACAAAATCATTAAAAACCACATCATAATTCGGAAAGTTAATCATTTTCATTAAGAAGAAAATGACACCTAAAGGTGAAAATTATAGTGTCAAATTGCAGAAATATTTTTTTGCAACGAAACCCAGCATATCACCATTGGGATTAGACATTGTTGCATCCCAAAACATTAAGTATTCTGTTGTCGTTGACATTATTTGGCATCTTTTTCCATTATTTCCTGTGTTTTTCGTCCTCGAATTCTATATCCCCTTTGTTGTCTTCTTTCTTTTTGTGTTTGATGAACTGGTTAAGTCCTGCTACAAACATATATTTTGCTTCGCTTGTGCTTGTTTTGGTATTTTGTCCATCCATTAGCAAAATTGCCTGTGAGATATCCGCTTTAAGATATCCGGCCCTGCTGTATACCCCATACTTTATCAGGAGTTCAGTGCACTTAGTTGTGAAGTCCATGAAAGTTCCATAGTCAAAATTCTTGAATATGAACCCATTTTCAAGATAGGATACATCATAAGAAACTGGATTTTTGGATTCTCCATTCACATTTGCTTTTTTCTCTTCATAGTACTTTTTTGATTGGTACATCACTCTGCTGTACGCATTTCCTATCAGGAACCAAGCTTTTTTCTTATCTGTATCAAAAAGCTCTTTATTATCTTCAAATAATTCTTCGATTGAGGTATACTGTTTCATTTCTTCCACACCTTTTTCATTTACCTTGGTTCCATTGCAAAAAATCTGGCTTTTTTACAAAATCAGCGAAAATCTTCACAATTCGGAAAGTCACTCATTTTCATTAAGAAGAAAATGACACCTAAAGGTGAAAATTATAGTGTCAAATTGCAGAAATATTTTTTTGCGACGGAACCAGCCACAAAGCATATTCCTTAAGAGGTAAGACAGGAATATCCTTTTATTCCCTGGAGAAAAATGGCTGGAATTAGGGATATCATAATCCACGCTTACTTTGGCGTGAACTTGAATGTTGTCTGGAACACTGCAAATGAAAGACTGCCTGAACTGAAAAGGGATATTGAAAAGATACTAGAAGAAAATAATTTGAATAAAGCCTTCTTTTAAAGGCTTGAGAGATCTGCTCACTAACTTCTTGATATTTGTGATTTTACAGGAAATTAGTCACTCTACCGTAGAATTAAGGCGACAAATTGGACTTTTAGTAATGGGAATTACCAAAATCGGATAGTAAAGGTGGAAATTGCCAAAATTGGGTAGTAGGCTCCTGGCACAATATTTTTGTCTGTTTCGCTCATGTTTTTTACCCCACCCCTATTATAG
>NZ_JAVKPK010000091.1:0-11465 GCF_031461075.1 Methanosarcina baikalica
ATTTCTGATTACAATGAGAAAGATCTCAAGATAAATATTTAAAAATTGAAATTTTATTCATCGTTATATAAATAAACAGCATTCGGTAAATCCACATATCATAAAGATAGAAGTATTAATTTAAAAAACTAAAAAAATAAGGTAAAAAAGTAAGGATTAGAAGAGATTTATCTTCTGAGAATCATCGTTCTCAGGCGGTCAGCGGCACTTGCGGACTTATCGGCAACTCCTCCAACTCTTTCAACAAGCCCTATTAGATGGCAAACGCCTGCACCTCCGATAATGTCTTCATTTTCGAAGATCATTTTTAAGAGGGCCGTTTCAAGCACGTCCACGTCATGTTCCAGTTTTTCGACCTCAGGAATAATGGACATGGTTTCCTGGATCTCTTCCTTGCTGAAAGAGGTGGCAAGAAGCTTGTAAAGCTCGCCTGCGAGCTCATCATACTTCCGAGTGGTTTTCAGGGATGTCGCCATCAATTCCAAAAAACCTTCTTTAATTTCCTCAGGAAGGGTCTTACAGGGCCGAAGAGTCATCCAGTAGGCCGCCGCCTGGGCAAAGTCAGCAATAGAATCCTGCTGCTTAAGGAACGAAAGAAGATCCTTTTTATTAACTTGTAGCCTCACTGAGGAGGGAATGCCTGCCCTTATTTTCTGTTTGAGTTTGTCAGCATCATGTTCAAGCTTGTCAATTTCGTCTGTTCTTTCTTCCAGCACAGCCTGATTTCCTGCACAGTAAGCTTCCATTGCTTCAGCCAGCTTTTCAACTGCAAGCACTCCTTTTTTAGCATGTTTTTCCAGGGGGACAAAGGGAGATTCACTGACAACGTCAAGGACTGAACGAATGTAGTCTTTCATAAAAAGATCACCTTAAGCCCCACAAAGATCAATGCCGATGTAAGGGCGGCTATAGGAACTGTTGCTATCCAGGAAGAAATAATCCTCCAGACCACGCGCAGGTCAACGGCTGCAATCCCACCTGCAAGTCCTACACCTACAACGGAACCGACAAGCGTGTGGGTAGTCGAAATAGGAAGGGAACTATAACTGTGGATCAGGACCACTGAGGCTGTTGCAAACTCTGCGGAAAAACCACGTGTTGGAGTCAGTTCTGTAATCTTCGAACCGATAGTTTCAACCACTTTATAGCCCCAGGTGGCCATTCCTACTACCATACCGAGGCCTCCCATTACAAGCACCCACATAGGGATTCCGGTTCCTGTTACTCCTATAACCCTGAGTGCTGCACAGAGAGGACCGATAGCGTTTGCCACATCATTTGACCCGTGCGCAAATGCAATATAACAGGCAGTTATGAGCTGTAAGGTTATGAATTTTTTCTCAACAAGAGGCAAGTCTATAGCCCTATGAAGATAAATTTTTCTTATTAAAGAAAAAGTCAGATAAGCAAAAACAGCCCCAAGAGCCGGAGATATAAACCAGCTTGCTATAATTCTCGTAAGTTCTCCCCAGTGAATGTCTGCAAAAGAGATGGTTCCGTCGTAAGCTGCGATCAACCCGAAGCCGAGAACAGAACCGACGATGGAATGACTGGTTGAAACTGGGAGGTTATACAAGGTTGCAAGAGTTACCCAGAAGCCGGCTGCAAGAATCGCAGCCAGCATTCCAAGCGCCACGATATCCGGGTGGACCCTGCCAACAATCTCAATGGGAACAATTCCATTTGCAATTGTCTCGGTAACCCGTTTCCCGAAGAGCACAGCACCTAGAAACTCAAAGATAGTAGCAAGAACAATTACCTGTTTAATTGATAGAACCCCTGTTCCTACCGAAGTCCCCATAGCATTTGCAAGGTCGTTTGCCCCTATGTTCCAGGCCATATAAAGGCCAGCTAAAATAAGCGCTATGACAAGTAGATCCATTTTTTCCTACTCCAAAAATTTTAAACTTCAAAACTGTTATAATTACTATAAAATACACATTTTATAAAAGATACATTTTTCAGTTTTAGTGATGACTCTTTATCTAGAACACTTTTTTAAATTCAGAACTTTATGGATTCCAGACAATTTCATTATATTTTATAGTTTCCATATATTTCGGGGCACTCTATATAATCTATAGATCTATATGTGTCTATTTTTAATATATATATCCTTTTTTCCGCATCAGCAACTGCAAGGTTGCCAAGTGAACTAGAAGAGGTAAATTCTATAAGAATAAACACTTTCTGTTATTCAGAAATAACGTAACGTTTTTATCTGAGTATGCCTTCTCCGAGCTTTCAGAAGAGATATGTAAAAGGTGCCCTCAAAGGCAAGAAGAATGTGAGGGCATACTTGGAGAAGACATTTGAAATGGTTTCTGACCTTCGGTTTGCACTCCCTGACCTGCCTGGAAATATTAATAATCTGGTTATTTGTGAAGAGCTTTTGAAAAGCCTGCTGCAGAAATTTCTTTAGAGAAGGCAGAAAAGTTAACGTAAAAAAATACTAACTGCAAGAGGGTTTAGTTTTGTAGTTATACTGTTGATGTTCGTCTTCCGGATCTATTTTCTTCTTCCGGATCTATTTAAAAAGTAGGATTTTTCAGGTTTCGAGCCCATCAAATTTTTGATCCTTAAGTTCTTTTTCCCTTATCCTTTCTCTGAGCAGGTCGAGCACTTCTTCGTCCGAGACGTCATACCATCTCTCGTAAGCTTCAGCAACAGCCCTGAATGAGATCGGAATCTCGAGTACCACGAGCTCATCGACCTGTTTTCGAATCTGTTCTGCAATCTCTTTTCCAGCCACAGGTACAGCAACCACAATTTTTCCGGCTTGCCTGTTTCTACAGAGTCCGATGGCTGCCCGCATTGTAGAACCCATTGCAATGCCGTCGTCGATGAGAATCACGGTCCGATTTGCAATCTCAGGCAGGGGATTTCCTCCTCTTAGAGCTTTTACGCGCCTGTCGATCTCGGCAATCTGCTGCTGTTTTATTTGCTCGATTATTTCCCCTGCGAGCCAGTAATGCGCATTTTCGAAAACGAAAGTACTTCCGTTCTCGGCTATTGCCCCAAATCCGGCTTCAGGGTTATCCGGAAAAGGCAGTTTCCTGGCAATAATGAGGGAAAAATCGGCATTCATCTTCTTTGCAACTTGCAACCCTACCTCCACCCCTCCGCGTGGAATAGCGAGAATAAGAGGATTTTCTACCCTGTATCTCTCAAGAGCCCTTGCAAGTTTCTCTCCTGCATCTTTACGATTTTTGAACATAGTTCACCTTAAATTCAAAGATTATTCCTCTTTTCGACAGTGAAAATGTCAGATTAAACAACCTTGATAGGACGCCTGTAAACTTCGACTGAAGGGCCTGGATGGAAGACTCGTTTCAGGCAAACAGAGTTCCAGAACCTTTCCGGCAACGTCTTCGGGTTTGAGGACAGGCTCATCCGAATACATAGAGTGATACATGCTGGTATCTACCCCGGCAGGGCAGACTGCATACACCTGAAGTCCACCCCCTGTTTCGTAAGCAAGGGCTTCAGTAAAGCCGATAACTGCGAATTTTGAAGCGCAGTATATCGGAAGCATTGGTATTCCATGCTTTCCTGCACCTGAAGATATGTTCACGATCCTGCCTTCTCCCCTCTTAAGCAGATGGTGCAGGGCATACTTTGTGCAGAAAAACATGCCTTTTAAATTTGTATCCATGATCTCATCATATTCTTCTGTTGAGGTATCTATCAGGTATTTCCTGTATGCTACTCCTGCATTGTTCACGAGGATATCAATTCTTACAAAAGCGTTTACCGTCTCTGAGATCATGTTTATGACTTTTTCTTCTTTTCTGATGTCGGTTCTCACAGCAAGAGCCCCTCTCCCTTCTTTTTCTACCATCCTGGCAGTTTCCCGAATCTCTTTTCCGGTTCTTGAGACGATTACTATGTTTGCTCCCTCTCTTGCGAGCGCCAGACATATTGCCCTTCCAATTCCCCTTCCTCCACCTGTTACAATGGCTATCTGACCTTTCAGTCTCATAAAGCCTCCTTATTAATCATCGAGCAGTATAAAGGATATATCTTTGGAAGCAATGTTTCTGAAATTGGATTCCTTATCAGGATCTCTTAGATCCTGATCTTTTTCTTGTTGTCTAAATCCAGAGATTCGAAGTTGATTTATAATAAATTAGGACTTACGCACTTGAAGTACAAATCAATCACATTTGGCGTTGTAACTGGCATAGTGTTTTATACAGTTAGAGGTCTACTGTTATTGATTTATTCGTTCAACTGCGTAAGTCCTATAAATACAAGTAGGGAGTGTCTCTCCGGTTCTAAAAAAGAAAAAGGACAATTCCGGAAAACAGGATGTTAACAAAACATATTCAAGTCCAGCTTGACCTGCCGAATACGCTGTTCTTCGATTTTCAGCTCTCAGAGCTGAGGGACTGAAAGAGCATCTATCTCGATTATTTTCCCGGAAACTACTCTTGAATCAGGCGAAACAAGTTCCGGAACCTTTTCTGCAGTAGTTAATTGCAAACCGCAATATATCAAGAAATATTGAAAGTTCACACAGAAAACTTATAAAGAGTTAGGCAAAATAAATTTAGAGAGTTCAGAAGCATTTCCCGATAACCAAAACTCTCTAAAAATAAATCATATGAAACCTGATTTATGTTAGCTTTGCGCACATTTAAGCTTGCCTGATTGTGCTTCCTAGGGAAAAATAACTTTAGGAGAAAAATATGAAGCTTAATAAAATTGGAACAGGCATGATTGTTTTAACAATGTTGCTGGTTGGTATAGTGTTGATATCATCAGCAATGGTTCCCACCGAAGAACCAGCAACCCTTAGAAATGTCTTTGGTATAGTGGATTGCCCCTATTTAGTTCCTAACCGCTAGTTACTACTAGCGAAAACTATTTTAAATTAATTATTCAAAAAATTGTGTCCTAATAAAAATTATTGCCCGATTAAAAATTATAGTGGGCACAGTAGAAATCTTAACATTATAAACTATATTCCCCATAATCAAGACCACCAAACAACAGAGAGCCCAATTTGAAATCAATAAATGTGAACTGGGAAAGCCACACTTACTTAATCGGATCTTTTTAACATACCGGGATATACATGATATAATTTCTAAAGTAGGAATATAAACTGCGTTCACTATAACTGTTTAAGCCATGAGCATATCAGGTTGAATATCAGAAAAGTTCCATTCAGGAGATAAATAATAAACTTTACTCCTGAAATGTGAAAGTTAACTTTTTATATTAATTGAGAGAACTATCATTAACAATCTAAAAAAATGGCTGAACTAATACTGTCTCTTACCGGGAGACGGGAAGAGGCATAAAGTTCCCTCACAAGGTTACAAAAACCATAACCTTACGGAGAAGACCCCCATGAAAGTACTGCTTGTAGACGATGACCCTTTGTTTTTAGAGTTATCAAAGGCATTCTTAGAAGTCTTCCATGATATAATTTCAGATACCGTGGACTCTGCAAGGGAAGCTCTCCTGAAGTTGGAAGAAGACTCCTATGATGTGGTAGTTTCGGACTATGATATGCCTTTTATGGATGGCATCACGCTCCTGAGAACTATCCGTGATAAAAGAATTGATATCCCTTTCATCCTGTTTACGGGAGTGGGAAAGGAAGAAATCATGGATAAGGCAATGGAAAACGGTGCAAATTCCTTTATTCAAAAAATAGGAGATCCAAAAGCTCAGTATTCCGAACTATCAAAGAGAATCTGGCAGATTGTCAGCGATTGTGCAGGATGCTAAAAAAACAAAGGAAGAACTTTTAACCTTTGTGGCAGCTGTTTATCCAGATTCAGAGCATTTATTTATATTTGTCATAGCTTTTGCTAATTCGGACTTCCATATATTTTTCATTTTCCCATATATTCATGAATGGTTTACTTTTCTTTTCCCATATATTCACGAATGGTTTACTTTTCTTATATGATCCGGCTCTTTTGATATAATTCTCATTCTTCAAAACCCTAACTCAGAGCATTTTTCTTTTCGTTTTACGGCGCCTTATGTCACACATATTTAATCTGTTTTTGCTCAGTAAAGAAGTCGACTTTATCCATTGCAGTCCCGAAAAAAGATTCTGGAATATATTTATCTCCTAATATATTCATGTTTTTAAGGGGATTTTATGGTGCAGGAGTACAAACTGTTTATAGAGGGAAAGTTCAGCGATTCATCAACCGGAGAGGCTTTTGAAGATATTAATCCGACTACTCTGGAAAGCCTTGCAACAGTACAGGTAGCTGGAATCGGAGACGTGGACAGAGCAGTTGAGGCTGCAGAAGCAGGGTTTTTGATCTGGAGCGAAATACCGGCTCCTCGGCGGGCCGAGGTACTCTTGAAGGCTGCTCGGATTTTACGGGAAAGAAAGGAAGAACTTGCTGTCCTTATGACAAAAGAGATGGGAAAGGTGCTGCCTGAGACCAGGGGAGATGTGCAGGAAGCTATCGATATTACATATTACGCCGCAGGGGAAGGAAGGCGGCTGTTTGGAGAAACAACGACTTCCGAACTCAAGGAAAAATTCTGCATGACTATGCTGAGGCCTATAGGAGTTGTAGCCCTTATTACGCCCTGGAATTTCCCAATTGCGATTCCAGCCTGGAAGATTATGCCTGCCCTTATAGCAGGAAACGCAATAGTTTTCAAGCCTGCAAGCGACACGCCTCTACTTGCCCTCAAACTTGTAGAAATCCTGGTTGAAGCAGGCCTGCCTCCGCAAGTGATTAACGTAGTAACAGGGCCCGGAGGAACTGTCGGAAAAGCCGTAGTCCAGCATCCGCGCATCAGAGCTATTTCCTTTACAGGCAGCCTTGATACCGGAAAATGGATAATGGAAGAATGTGCAAAAACCATGAAACGGGTTTCTCTGGAACTTGGAGGCAAAAACCCGGTAATTGTTATGGATGATGCCGACATTGAACTGGCTCTTGAAGGTGTGTTATGGGGAGCTTTTGGAACCACCGGCCAGCGCTGTACTGCTACGAGCAGACTGATTTTGCACGAGAAAATAAAAGAAGAATTCATAAAAAGGCTGCTTGCAAAAGCAAAAGCCCTCAGGGTAGGAGACGGGCTCCTGCCTGAGACAGACATAGGGCCCGTAATTAATAAAGCCCAGCTTGAGAAAATCGAAAGGTATGTGAGGATCGGAAAAGAAGAAGGGGCAACTCTTCTTTTAGGGGGAAACAGATTGGACCCCGGCCTTCCTGGCTATTTCTTCGAGCCCACTATATTTACGGATGTCAGGCCTGAAATGAGGATTGCACAGGAAGAAATTTTCGGGCCAGTACTCAGTATTCTCACGGTATCGAGCCTTAAAGAAGCAATATGGGCTGCTAACAATAGCAAATACGGGCTTTCTTCGGCAATCTACACCGGAAATGTCGGAAACGCTTTCAAGGCTATCGAGAAAATTGACGCCGGGATTACATACGTTAATGCTCCGACGATAGGTGCGGAGGTTCATCTTCCATTTGGGGGCGTGAAAGGGACAGGAAACGGTTTCAGAGAAGCAGGGACCGATGCCGTCAGGGAGTTTTCCGAGGTAAAAGCCGTATATATAGACTATAGCGGCAGGCTGCAGAAAGCCCAGATAGATTCGGAATGAAACTGAGAGTGGGAAGGAGATTGAGGAGGAATTCATTCTGGATCAAGAGAAACCTGAAAAATTTGAACAGGCAAGAAGAATGGAATATCCAGGGGAAAATGAGGCATTAGATCTTGATTTTTTCGAACAGGAACTCGGACTGCTTGATGTTGTTGGCCCGAAAGCCAGAGAAATTATCGGGCAGGATTGTGATATTGTGTCTGCCTGCGAAGCCCGCCCGTATCCCCTGGTTGTGGATAGGGCAAGGGGTTCTGTAATCCGGGATGTAGACGGAAGAGAATATCTCGACCTAGTTGCAGGGATTGCTGTCATGAATGCAGGCTACTCTAACCCTGAGATTAAGGCTGCAATCTCAGCCCAGCTTGAAAAAATGGCCCACTGCGGATATGGGGATTTTTTTGCCGAGCCCCCTTTGAAGCTTGCAAAAAAGTTGAGAGAGCTCTCAGGTTATTCGAAAGTTTTTTACTGCAACAGCGGAACCGAAGCAGTAGAAGCTGCAATCAAGCTTGCCTTCTGGAAAACAAAGCGGCAAAATCTTATCTCATTTTATAATTCCTTTCACGGCCGTACCCTGGGTTCCCTCTCCCTCACCTGCTCAAAAGTCAGGCAAAAGGAACATTTCCCTTCTATCCGCACGGTTCATTCCCATTATGCCTACTGCTACCGCTGTCCCCTGAAACTCGAATACCCTTCCTGCGGGATCGAGTGTGCAAAAGAGATCGAAAACCTGATTTTCAGGCGGGAGCTGAGCCAAGAGGATACAGCTGCCGTTTTCATTGAACCGATCCAGGGAGAAGGAGGTTATATCGTCCCTCCCCCTGAATTTCATAAAGAAGTAAGACGGATCTGCACGGATAATAATATTCTCCTCGTAGCCGATGAAGTCCAGACTGGCTGTTTCAGGACAGGCCCCTTCTTTGCCATGGAAAATTTTGAGGTCAGGGCTGATATCTCCTGCCTTGCAAAAGCCCTTGGAGGAGGCCTCCCGATGGGCGCAATGCTTGCAGACAGTGAGCTTATGGACTGGCCTTCCGGTGTCCACTCAAATACCTTCGGAGGAAATCTCCTGGCTTCAGCCGCCTCTCTCGCTTCCCTTGAATTTCTGGAAAAAGAAAATACGGAAAATAGAGTCAGGAAACTTGGTTCCAGTATCAGGCAGCGGCTTAGGGAGTTTCAGGAAAATTTTTCCTGCATCGGGGACGTACGCGGCCTCGGCCTGATGATAGGCGTCGAAATCATAAAACCGGATAAATCCATAGACCCCATTCGAAGAGATAAAATTCTCAGAGAAGCCTTTAAAGAAAGAATCCTGCTTCTGCCCTGTGGGGATTCCGTAATCCGCTTCTCTCCACCCCTCGTAATAACAGACGAAGAAGTCGACCTTGGGCTTGAAAAATTTGAAAAAGCTCTGAAAAAGGCAGGAAATTAAGTCAGGTCGAACAGCAAGGTAAATTCGAGCTAAAGAGATAGGATAAAGTGTAACTTTTACTTAACCCACACCTGCTGGAATTTTTTGATTGAAAATCGACAGGAGAGGACTTAATAGGGCCATCATTGATCGTTTTTGTCACTCTGCACAGCACCTTCAAAAAAGGCAAATAGATTGAAAAAGCATGGAACTGACTTAAAAAATATAATAAATACCTAAAGGAGTTTTGTGTCGATATGAATAAATTGAAGGCTTTTATGAGATGTTCCGGTAGAATTAATCCTATCACTGACAAGTAACTTGCTTTCTGCAGATGTACACCCGAAAAATGAGTTTCGCACTAAAAATGAATTTTGCACTGAAATATATCTGCTGAGCAGGTTAAATAACGTTTTTTGCGGATTTTCCTGCTAATCATTTATATACGATACAAAGACGACAAAATATACAATAGCTTGTTTTAAAAAAAGAAAAAGTAATCAGGGTCAGCCTGATTAAAAATCTGCAAAATTCTTTATTTCCTGTCCTTTTCAGATTCCTTCAGCCCTTCTTCGGCCTGCCTGAAAGTTACAAGCCTGCTCGCAAGAGGTGCGATAGGAAGGTCTGGGCTGAGAGCCAGAGAGCCTATTCTTGCCCCTGTGAGTGTTCTTCCTGCAAGATCGGGTTTTATCTCAAATCCTTTTGGAATCTCAGTAGCTTCGGGCACGGTCTCAGGAAAAGCAGCTTCAATACCCATGCATGCGTTAGAAACAAGCCTCGGAAGAGTTTCAGGACTCAGGCGGGAATGCCCGAGAGGAGAAAGCCCAAGGTCTCGCTCCGGAGAGAGTCTTCTGTTGAAATCGGGCAGAATCCCGTTTAACTGGTCAAGGGGAGGTCTTGAAAAAGTAGCGGATTCGTAAGTAGGAGTGATCTTTCCTGCAATTGCTTTTTCCCGGTTTTTATGGGCTACACTGTCGGAAAGGTGAGGAGATAAAGTTGAATTCTCGGATTTACTGCTGCTATTCATAGCAATATGAATTGTCACGATGGTATATCAATTATACGAGGGCTTTTACCTCCTTTTTCGGTATCTTATACATTTTTTTCGATCTCCTTTTTGGAGTTCTCCCACCCCTTTATTCCTGCATTATTTTGCGCCTCCACTCCTTCTTGCACCTATGTATTCACGCGTTAATCTTCGCTTCGCAAAATTCCTTTCCCTTTCTGGCAGCCTTATTCCTTGGGCTGAGTTTCAGAGCCCTTAGATAGCACTTGAAAGCCTCTCCGTATTCGGCAAATTCGCAAAGCAAATTTCCTCCCTGCAGAAGAGAATCGAGGTGGTCGGGGTCGCTCTCAAGGGCATGTTTGCAGGCGTCCAGTGCCTTTTCTTTTTCCCCCAGTTCCAGAAACACATTGCTTTTCCAGTACCATGTACCTGCATTGTCAGGCCTCATTACCGGGGTTCTGTTTCGGGAAAAGAAATTGAACCTTGGGGCTTTGCAGGTCCAGTCAGACGCTTTCTTGGGTTCTGCTGTCAGAGCTTCATCAAAAGTCTCAAGAGCTTTTTTTAGAAGCCCAATTTTGAAACAGACTATCCCTTTACTGGTCAGGATTTTTGGGGATTCCGGATCAAAGAAGAGCGCTTTTTCAAAGGCTTCAAGGGCTTCTTCACTCCTGCCCAGGGCTGAGAGCACAAAACCCCTGTTTGACCATTCGATAGGGCAGTCAGGCTTAATTTCAAGGGTAGCATCAACAATCTCCAGGGCTTCTTCATATCTTTCAAGCTTAAAAAGAGACATTCCGTAAAAGGACCTGGCCTTCTGAGCCTTTTCAAGAAACTCTTTCCCGGTATCCTCCTCCCCTTTTTCAAGAAGCAGGTCTGCCATTTTTCTCCAGGCCTCATCAGTTTCCCCATACGCAGCAAGCGCTTCTTCGAACCTGCCCACCTGAAAGGAAATCCTGGCTTTGTTGTAGCTTTCCTCGGCTGACCTGTCAAGCTCTTTAAGTTTATTTGCCATTTTTGCCATTTTTCTGCCTCTTTATGCCATTTGCTGACGTCTTAAATAAGTTAGGACTTACGGCTCTGTAGAAATCCTCTTAGATAAAGATCTCCATTTATTTGAACTGAATGGCCTGATCTATTTTTACGGATTTATTTTCAGCCTATTGTAGCTGAGTTAGATAGATATTCTAGAGAGCCGGACTTACACAGTTGAACTGAAAAATCAATAGCATTAAACCTTTAACTGTCCAAAGTATATGTAAATCTCATTGTTTATTATACTTTATTTGGTTTTCAAGTGCATAAGTCTGAGGCATTTCCTGAATGAGTATTCATAAAAAGAGGTATCCCATGCTGATTAACAATCAAGCTTAGTACAAATTGTTTGAGGTCCCATCTTCCGTTTTTGGGAATACCAAAAGTAATATCAATAGACTCAGTTTCTTCGTCAT
>NZ_JAVKPK010000092.1:0-11388 GCF_031461075.1 Methanosarcina baikalica
ATTACTGAATGAACTATACAAATCTCAGAAAATAAGATATAAGTTTCGAATTTCAAAGTGCAGATAGACTTTCATAGATATTTTTGCCTTACTTACTTTATCCTCTTTTGTCCCTCTTTTGTCTCTCTTTTGTTTCTTCCTTTGTTTCTTCCTTTGCTCTTTCCTCCATTTTCTCCTTTTTAATTATTCCTTCAGCTGCCATAATCCCTGTAGCGGCAGCGTTGACTATATCCCTTGAAAGCCCTGCCCCGTCTCCTGCCGCAAAGAGATTTTTGATGCTGGTTTCCATTTGCCTGTTGACTTTCAGGTGCATTGCGTAGAATTTGACCTCAGGGGCGTACAATAAGGTCGAATCTGAAGTAACGCCTGGAATGATCTTATTTAAGATCTCAAGCCCTTCGATTATGTCCATAACTATCCTATGAGGCAGTGCCATTGAAATGTCGCCGGGTGTAACATCTTTGAGCGTATTTACAACAAGGTTTTTAGCAATGCGTTCTTTCGTAGAACGGCGGCCGCGCCTCAAATCTCCCATGCGCTGCAGAACAGGCTTTCCCCCTCCTATAGTGGTTGCGAGCTTTGCAATTGAACGGGCATATTTGGTGGTGTTTTCCATGGGCTCGGTAAGCTCGATTCGAACAAGAAAGGCGAAATTGGTATTTTCGGATTCCGTGTTTGCCATGGAATGACCGTTGGTTGCTATAAAGCTTTCATACTCCTCCTTTACAACAAAACCGCGCATATTTGTGCAGAAGGTCCGCACGAAGTCGTCATAACGTTGGCTCTGGATATGGAACTTGGGGTCGCGGTTGATTTTTGTCACGGGGTCCATAACGATTGCAGGGACTTCTACCCTTACCCCTATGTCAATTCCGCCGTACCTTGCTTCTATTCCGTGTTTTTCAATCATATCCGAAACCCAATTGCAGCCCCGTCTCCCTGGAGACAGCAGCACATAACCGGCACGGACTGCACTCCCGCCAGAGAGTATAATACCTCTGGAGGTTCCTTCTTCGATCAGCAGGTCCTTTACCTCGGTTTCAAGTAGAAAATCCACACCTTTGTTAACAAGGTCCTGTTTAAAGCGTCCTATAACTGCAGGAGCGTTATCCGAACCTATATGCCGCTGCTTAATTTCAATGAAGCGGGCTCCGACGGCTGCAGCCCTCCGTTTCAGATCTTCGATGTCCAGGCCTTCTGTAAGCAGGGCTCCTTGAGGTGCCCCGAATTTCATGAATACCTTATCCACTCTTTCCACGAGCTCCCAGGCTTCGGTCTGGTCTCCTGTCAGAGCTGCCAGGTCTCCTCCAATATCAGGCCGCAAGTTTAATGTTCCGTCAGAAAAAGTCCCGCAGCCTCCTACCCCGCACATAATATCGCAGGGCTTGCAGTGCATGCAGTAAGTCTGGGTTTTCATTGGGCACAGGCGTTTCTCGATATCCTTTCCCATGTCCACAATAAGGATTTTAAGCAGCCGATCCTCAGCAAGTTCGTAGGCTGCAAACATTCCTGCGGGTCCTGCTCCTATAATTATGACATCATAGTCAGAATTTATCTCCCCTCTCTCCGAAAATTTATCTTTATTATCCATGCGTAGCACCTTTTATAATCCCTGTAATCACTTTCGAATAATCTGAAATTTCCACTCTTAAGAATCTCCAGTTTCAGAATTTCCATTTTCAGGAATTGAAATCTCTGGAAGCTGTAAACAATTTTGAAAAAAATCTGTTCAAAACTCTCGTTTTAAACCCTCAAATTTCAAGTAAAACGCTTAATTAACCCCTTAATCGCTTTCTACGTGATTTTTATGCTGCAAAAGCACTCTTAGTTTCACCCATACATTAAATTTTTTCTTTACATGTATAGATGTCCTGAATCAAAGGAAACTGGAAAACATAAGTTATGAAAGATAAACAAAAGCCTGCGACAGAGGTAATCTTCGCAAACAATTCTTCCACTCAAACAATTCTTCCCTTCAAGCAATTTTCCCCTACCATAATCAGGTATGAAACTGTCCGTATAAAAAACTTCCATTTCGTTTAAAATAGAACTTGAAATAAATGTATATTTGGGCCAAGTACCAGATTAGAGAATTTAAGGTCTGAAATGCATTAAAAAGAAAATTCAGAAATTTATGGCCTTTTAAATTGTAATAACCCTATAACCTGCTGTATTTTTATTGAGAAAGCAATCAAAATTATATAATGCCGAAAAGAAATTCTATTAAACCTTAATCACACATTCTTTTTGAGGGCCTGATATCTTATTAATGTGATATTTCTGGTTAAAAGGGGGGAGTAACAGGTGTGGTAAATAAATCAACCATTTTTTTAGTGGCTGCTATCTTTCTTTTGATTGCTGCCCATAGCCCTGCATCTGCCAAGGAGATTATGGTAGACGACAATGGTTCAGGTGCAGATTTCCAATCGATTCAGGAAGCTGTAAATAGTTCATCTCCTGGAGATGTTGTTTTAGTTTCTCCAGGAAGTTATAATGAAAGTGTGGATATAGAGATACAGAACATAAGCATCTTTTCGGACTCTGAAGATCCTGAGGATACTACTGTTCGGGCTTTTAATATAAGCGCGAATAACACTATTATAAGCGGATTCAGTATAGAGGAAGTTTTAGCTTTACAGGGAAGTGGTGCCTATTATAACTATCCAGTTGAAAACTGTACTGTTAAAAATAACACTTTGAAATCGGGTATTGATATTAATGAATGTTACAATTCCACTATTGAAAGAAATGTGATTTTAAACTCAGGTATCAGTCTAAATAGCTTTGACGAAGCTAATTTTACAATCTCTGACAATCTAATTTTTAACGGAGGTATTGATATTTATCAAGGGCCAGATAATTGTACTTTGCTTAATAATACTCTTTTAAACGGTAGTATAAGGTTGACTGAATGCGATAATCACAAAATTCTTGGGAATTATATTTCAAACAGTCTACGATGTTCTGGAATTGGCCTCTGGGAATCTTATTCCAATGAAATCGAAAATAATACGGTTGTGAATTGTAGTAACGGCATCTCTATGGAATTTCTTTCATCACAGAATATAATTAACAATAACACCCTGACGACTTGTAGTGATAAAGGAATTTGGATCAAAGGCTCGGGAGGAGGAGGAAATTCGCTCTTAAATAACACCATTTCAAACAACAATATTGGGATATGGATGGGAGGAGATTCTTCGAATAATTTGGTTGCAAATAATAAAGTGGAGCTAAACAAGAAATATGGAGTATATCTCAACGAAGTCAGCTATGAGCTACCGCATAATAGAACGAACCAATTCCAGAACAATATTTTCAATAATACAGTCAACCTTTTTAACGACACAAGCAGCCATTATACTACAGAAGCAATAAACAATGGCGCCGGGATATTTACTGTTTCTTGGAATACTACAAAAACCTCAGGCACTAACATTTTAGGTGGCCCTTACCTTGGTGGAAATTTATGGGCAAAGCCCGATGGAACCGGATTTTCTCAAATCTGCGCTGATTCGGATGGGAACGGAATTGGTGACCTGCCTTACAATATAACCGATAATGATACTGATTATTTCCCTCTTGTATCTTCATCCAGATCAAAAGAAACAATAATCCCCGTTGCAAATTTCAGTACCAATATTACACATACTCTTGTCCCACTTGCTGTCAAGTTTACAGACTTTTCGAAAAATGCAACAGCAGTAGTATGGGATTTCAGCAATGATGGAATTCCTGACTCTACAGCGAGCACTCCAGTTTATGCATATACCTATCCTGGAAACTATACCATTAACCTGACAGTAAACAATACAAAAGGCATGGACTCAAAATCATCTACAGTAACAGCATCTCCTGCACAGCGTCTGGAAGGCAAACTTATCCTAACTGAATTTCAGATTACCGCCAATGAATCAGATGAGATAAAACCTGCCATCTACGGGGACAAAATAGTATGGCAGGGTAATCATAATGGAACTTATACTGTACATCTATACGATATATACACTTCTTCGGAAACTCCCATTGTCAGCAGCAACAATTCCGAACTTTACCCCGAATTTTTCCCTACTATCTATGATGACAGGGTTGTGTGGCGGGAATCCGGGAAAATAAACCTGTACAATCTCTCAACTTCTACCAAAACTCTGATTTCGAATGAATTGGGAATATATCCTGTTATCTACGGTGATAAGATTGTCTGGCAGGGTGAATGTAATGGAGATTGTATATATATGTATGATATCTCCAGCTCAAAGCAAGTTCGGATAACAAACAATAAATCAGCCTCTAATCAGCCTGCTATCTATGAAAACAGAATAGTGTGGGAGAGTCGCCCAACTGCCAATGGATCTTCTAAGATCTTTATGTATGATCTTTCGACTGAAAACGAAACTCAGATAATCACAGATGAATCCTATCAGCAATTTCCTGCAATCTACGGAGACAGGATTGTCTGGGAAGACTATCGCAATGGAAACAAGGATATCTATATGTATGATCTATCTACTGCCAAGGAGATCCATATAACCACCAGTGGATTAGCATTCGATCCTGCTATCTACGGAGACAGAATAGTATGGCAGGATAATCGCAACGATAAGGAATACATAGAGAACTCAGATATCTACATGTACGATCTCTCTACTTCTAAGGAAACTCAGATAACCACTTGTGGATCAGCAAGTTCTCCAACTATTTATGGGAACAAAATAGTGTGGGAGGATCGACGCAATGGAAATACCGATATCTATATGTGCATTATCTCGGAACAAGAGGAAAAACAAACTGTTGCAGGCTTACCTATATCCCCAACTTCTTGAAACAATCTCAATCGTGAAAGTCAACAGCAGTATCATAAACAAACCTTTAACGTTATTTCCTTTAAATAATGCAGAGAATAATGCAGAAACAAGGAGTAAAGGCTGTTAAAATACAAAACTAATGTCTTTAACCGCTTAAATGTAAGATAATTTCTCAACCTGCTTTACTTTTCTTGAAGAAAAGATTAAGATTATATAAAGCTCCTAAGATAATGTTTATTGACTCTTAAATAGCTGAAATTTTTAGGGTTTTATAGGGTTTTATAATTCGATATTTCTGATTTTAAAGGGGTGAAGTACAGGTGTGGGTAAATAAATTAACCATTCTTTTAGCGGTTGCTGTCTTTTTTATAATTGCAATTTATAACCCTGCATCCGCCAGGGAGATCACTGTAGATAATAGTGGTTCAGGTGCAGATTTCCAATCGATTCAGGAAGCTATAAACAATTCGTTATCAGGAGATCTGATTCTAGTTTATCCGGGTTTCTATAATGAAAGTGTGGATATAGAGACACAGAACATAAGCATCTGTTCTAAGTCTGAAAATCCTGAGGATACTACTGTTCGGGCTTTCAATGTAAGTGCTAATAACACTACTGTAAGCGGACTTAGCATACAAGAACAGTTAAATTTACAAAGTCCTGTAAATGACGCTTGGTATGATAAAATTGAAAATTGTACTGTTAAGAATAACATTCTGGGATCGGGTATTGGGGCTGATGAGTGTTACAATTCCACTATTGAGAAAAACGTAATCTTAAGCTCAGGTATTTTTATACTGGGCCCTGAAGGGGATTCTGATTTTACAGTTTCTGACAATCTAATTATTAACGGGAATATTGATGTTTCTCACGGACAATTTCAGTGTGTTCTGCTAAACAATACCCTTCTGAAGGGTGGCATAGGAGTAGGCGAAGGTTCTGGCTATACAATTCTCGGCAATTATGTTTCAAATGGGATGTATAACGGTTACGGAATTTTATTTTCTGAATCTTCTTCTAGTAAAATAGAAAACAATACGGTTGTAAACTGTACTAATGGTATCTTTCTAACCCGATTATCGTGGTCTAACATAGTTTACAATAATACTCTGATGTTTAATGACAAAGGAATTTATGTTGACTCAGGAGACAACTTATTTTTAAATAACACAATTTCAAAAAACAATATTGGGATACTGGTTGGCGGCACTACCATTGACCAGACAGGAGGTAGTTCACTCTTAAACAACACGATTTCAAACAACAACATAGGAATATCATTCGAAGATGATTCTTCTGGGAATCTGGTAACCAATAACAGGGTGGAGCTAAACGAGCAGTATGGAGTATATATCAACCACGTTTACTATCTAATGTCATATGATGGAAATAATCGGTTCTACAATAATATGTTCAATAATACAAACAATTTCTTTAACGATACAGGCAATTATACAGGCAATTATTATGTCGCAAAGGCAACAAACATTAGTTCCAGAAAAATTTCTGTTGCCTTGAATACTACAAAAACCTCAGGTAATAACATTGCAGGTGGATCTTACTTTGGTGGAAATCTCTGGGTAAAACCTGACGGAACCGGATTCTCTCAAACCTGCAACGACTGGGATTTAGATGGAATTGGGGACTCTATCTATATGGTCAGTGCGTATGATATTGATTACCTTCCTCTCGTCTCTATGTCCAGAGCTCGGCAGTCAGTGTTTCCTGTTGCAGATTTCCGTGCCAATACAACCGGTGGTTATGTACCACTTTCTGTTCTGTTTACAGACTTTTCGCAAAATGCAACATTCAGGACCTGGGACTTCGAGAATGATGGAATCATTGACTCTACCGATAAAGTACCAGTTCACGTATACCCTGTATCCGGTACCTATACTGTTAATTTGACAGTAAGCAATGCAAACGGCACTTCCTCGAAGTTATATCCGGTAACAGCATCCAATAGGCCTCAATACATTCTCAGGGAGACTCAGATCACCACAAACAAATCAAATCAGGTAAAGCCTGCTATTTACGGCGATAAAATAGTATTTTTAGATAATCGCAACAGATGGGAATATTATAATATTTACATTTACGACCTCTCTACTTCCAGGGAAACTCAAATCTCTACCGAGGTTTCACATTATGATTATGATATACGGCCTGTAATCTATGATGATAGAATAGTTTGGAAGGCGCATCGTAATAACAATGGAACATGGGAAAACTCCGGTATTCGTGTCTATAATCTGTCTACTTCTAAAGAAACTCAGATTACAAAAAGTGCAAGTGCATCTGATCCTGCTATTTATGGGGACAGGGTAGTCTGGACGGATGCTCGCAATGGAAATGGAGATATTTACATGTATAATCTCTCAACGGACAGGGAAACACGGATAACCGCAGATGAATCGAATCAGGATCATCCTGCTATCTATGGGGACAGAATAGTGTGGCAGGATTCTCGCAATGGAGAAGACTATAACCTTACCGACATCTACATGTACGATCTCTCAACCTCCACGGAAACCCGGATTACTGCTGACGACTCAGGTCAGTATTCTCCTGCTATTTATGAGGACAAAATAGTGTGGTGGGATTCTCGTAACGGAGGCTGGAATCTTTATATGTATGATCTTTCAACTTCTAAGGAAACTCAAATCACTACTAGTAAAGGCTATCAGGGGAACCATGCTATCTATGGTGACAGAATAGTATGGGTAGACGGTCGCAATAGAAATGCCGATATTTACATGTACGATCTTTCTACTCATACGGAAGTTCAGATTACTTCAAACAATTCAGAGCAGTCAGACCCTGCAATCTATGGTGACAGGATAGTTTGGACGGATCGGCGTAACGAATATACGCTGGATGCTGTTCCTGACATAATAAGTGGAGATATTTACACGTGTACTGTCTCGGGAATAGAGCCATCAATAAAGACACCAGTTGCTGACTTTTTTGCGAATATAACATCAGGAAACGCACCTTTAAGAGTACTGTTTACTGGCAACAGTACAGGTGCACCGATTTTCTGGCACTGGGACTTCGGAGACGGTATTAACTCAAAACATGCCTTAAACTCAACTCATACATTTACTGAACCGGGAAGTTACGACGTAAGCCTTACAGTAACGAATGAAAACGGCAGCAACACCTGGATCATTCCTGGATATATCACAGTCTCCAAAAGTAAATGAATATCTTAAATTGAAAAGTAAGTGAAAAACCGAAAATCAGTCAAAGAGTCAAGGCTAAGGGGTAAATCGGAAGCAATGGATCAAATCTGAAAAAGAGAATCCTTCTGATAAAACAAATCCTTAGTCTTGCTGGCCAGATTTGAGAACCATTATCAGGTCTGTTATTTTTCAGTTGACTTTCCTGATAATCAATCTCTTCAAAACCTTATTTCCATCCTTTTCATTATCGGATTCATTCTCTTTATTTTCGGAAATTTCAATCCAGAGCCGGAAGTTATAATCACTGCCTGCTCCAAGGTCCCTAATACGGATTTCAAGGGGTTTCTCTTTTATAGGCTCTTTTTTTCCTCTGAATTTCTGGTGAAACGTTTTTGCTGCAGCCTTTTCGGGGGCAGGGGCTGATACTACTCCTATCATTCCACCGTTTTCGTCCGTGGCAATGAAGGTTTTTTCCTTTTTTTCCTGTGCTGCTGAAGGTTCCTGTTTTATGGTTTCCCGCCTTAGCTGGCGCCTGACCCTATCTAGAGCGTCTCCAGTGTCTCGTTTTTCGGGAGCTGCTCCGGAAGCTCGGACTTCGGATAGGTGCTTTTCTTTTTTCTCAGTCGGGACATAAGGGGCTTTTCCCAGAATTTCGTGCAGGAGCATGATTGCAGCATGTTTGTCGAGGGGTTCGTTATTGTTTCCGCACTTGGGGGACTGGATGCAGCTTGGGCAGCCGCTTTCACAGGGGCAGCTTTCGATTGCTTTTAAGGTTCCGTCAAGCACCTGTTCTATCAGATCGTATCCTTTCTCAGCATATCCGACTCCTCCCCTATGCCCGTCATAAATGAATATCCCGCTTTTGTCTCCAAGGTCAGGGTGGGATGGAGTGGAAACCCCACCCACGTCGCTCCTGTCCACTAACAGGTGAAGAGGATACATGGAAATCATCGCATGCTCTACTGCATGAATCCCGCCCGCAAAATCCAGTTTATGCTCTCCTATCATCTCCTGTAACCTGTTAGGAAGCTTCAGCCAGAGAGCCATTGTCTGAAGGGTGACTGGAGGCATCTCAAGGTCGTGGATACTCATGGTATCGTTGCTCTGAGTCTGGATTTTCCTGTACCCGATTACCCTATCCGTTACTTCTACTTCCCCAAGCCCGACTTCAACTTCAGGAGCGTGCAGAAGAGATTTTACTGCATAGGTCTCCTGCACACGTACTGAAGAGTCGATCATGGGTTTCGTATAATAGGTGTCATGCGTTTTTACGGCATGGATCTCCTTCTTTTCATGGTCGATCCTGTTTATGTAGTAGGATTCTCCCCTGTGCATATAGATAGCACCAGGATGACACTCCCGAAAAGTCAGGGTTTCTTCGATGTCCTTTTCGATAGGGAAGCTCTTTTCCCCTTCAAAAGCAAGAAGAGAGTAAGTATTATTGTCTATTCCCCGGAGAGAGACGTGTTTGTACGGAAATGAATCCGTGGAATATTTCAGCCCGTCCCCTGTAAGCAGACCTTCAGCTTCCAGAAGTTCCACAACTCTTGGATAGCCCTTTCCAAAATATTTCTCATCGGAAGTCCGTAGAGGAATTTCTTTTGCTGCACAAAGCAGGTGCCCTGTCAGTATATACGGGTTTTTGGGATTAAGGACTGCGTTTTCACTACTTCTGGCAAAAAAGTCGGCAGGGTTTCTCATATAATACTGGTCAAGGGCGTTTGTGCCTGCTACCAGCACAACAAGGCTTTCGTTTCCGCTCCGACCTGCCCTTCCTGCCTGCTGCCTTGCGCTCATGACTGTTCCCGGATAGCCGTCCAGAATACAGGCATCAAGCCCTCCTATATCTATCCCGAGTTCGAGCGCATTTGTGGAAATAACCCCCCTGAGTTCCCCTGAATTCATTTTCCTTTCGATTTCTTCCCTTTCTCTGTCAAAATATCCGCTCCTGTACGAGCAGATCGCAGGAAAGAGATTTCTGTCCCTCAAAAGCTCTCTGCAGCTTTTATACATCCGTTCAACCCCCTGCCTGGATCGGGTAAAGACTAGAGTCTGAAGTCCTGCCCGTACAGACCTTGTAAAAAGGGAGGAAGCTTCGGCAAAGCTACTTCTCCTTAAAGTACAGCCCTTCTTGTTCAGATAAAGGGGTGGGTTCCAGAATACAAACCTCTGGCTGCCCTGCGAGGAGCCGTTATTCTCGACTACCTCTGCTTTCCGCCCAATCAGGGTCTCCGTATGGTCTTCGGGGTTTCCGATAGTTGCAGAACAGCAAATGAACTGTGGCGCCGCTCCATAATATTCAGCCACGCGCAAAAGCCGCCTGAGCAGGTTTGCCATATTGCTCCCTATAACTCCCCTGTAGTAATGGCTCTCGTCAACGACTATGAATTTGAGGTTTGAAAAAAAGCGCTTCCAGAGGTGGTGCCAGGCAAGAAAACTCATGTGGATCATTTCAGGATTTGTTAAAATCACATTGGTCTGCCCTTCTCTCACCTTTCTTTTCTGAGCCTCGTTCAGGGCGCCTGTGTAACGGGCTATGCCTGCACCTGATTTCAGCACCTCTTCGAATTCAAGAAAGGACTTTAACTGGTCATTTACAAGAGCATTTAAAGGAGAAATATAAAGAGCAGTTGCTTCAGGATTTTCCAGGACAGCTTCAAAAATAGGGGCCATGTACGTGAGTGACTTTCCGCTTGCTGTGGTCGTGCAGAGCACAATGTCTTTTCCTTCTCTGATTTTTTCTATGGTTTCCGCCTGGTGCGAGTACAGATCTTCGATTCCCGCTCGTGAAAGGGCAACTTTTACCTGTTTTTTTAGTTTAAGGGGTGCATAAAGGGCTTCCCTGGCAGGAATTTCCTCTATATGGACGATCTGGTTTTCATAGCGACTGGATGTTTTTATTTCATTCAGCAGGCTGAAGATGTTCATTTCTTGGCTCCGTTTTTTATTCATACTTTATTTTTTGGTCCCCTACTGATTGGTTTATATTTTGATCCTCGATTTTTCCGTAATAATATCTCGGGTAATGGACGTGGGTTCTTGAAAACCTTAAGCACAAGAATCTCTATATCTTTCAAAAAACGAGGGATGTACTTGTTTTTTCGGTTGAGAAATAACTCATGGACACGACCCGATTTTCCCCCAATTTTTTATTTTCCCGGTTCATCAAGATAAGGAGCAAGCGAGGAAAGAGCCTGTGTCCTCCTATACTCGGATTGAATCCCGCATGCCAGATTAAAGGCTTTTTCAAAAATTTCTTTTTGTCTGGATTCGTCAAGATATGGAAGGATAAATGAAAGGGCTTCGGGCCTCATGTCTTTATCTTTAAGATTGGAAGCTAATTTCAGGGATTCTTCCAGAATTTCTTCTTTTCTTTGTCCATTCAGATATGGGACAAG
>NZ_JAVKPK010000093.1:0-11119 GCF_031461075.1 Methanosarcina baikalica
ATATATCCTTAAAAACTCCAGGACCTTATCAGGTTTTGTTTAAACTCGGTTCCTTTAAGCCCTCCTATGCCCGGTTTCATCTGGTGGCTCTCAAATACCCAGCCTTGCAATTTTCGAAGAAGTTTCTCTGTATATTCCTTAATTGTCTCCGGCTTTTTCCACCCATCTTAATTTTTTTCAAAAATATTAAAAATAATTTAAAAATCTTGAAAGTCCAGGTGAATATTTAAACAATTTATTTACTCTTTTCAGAAGAATATGATTATTGATAGACTGTCGTTTCATATAAAAACAAAAAGACAGTTAATAGATAAATAATGAATTATATTTGTATATTAATAAACTATAGCCATTATACGCAATAACTGCCGGTTCAAAGTTTATTCTGTTTTGAGCCGGATAAGCCGTGTAAAGTATTGGGGGGTTAGTTCTGAAAATCGTGTTTATCAGAGATTCTCATGCCTGGCAGATGTTCAGTACCACACTGATCACTGTTTTATTTTTGCTTTCAGCAGGCATCGGGAGTGCGGAGATTATTTACGTAGAGCCTGGAAATTCAATTCAGGCTGCAGTAAATAATTCTACAACCGGAGATTTCGTCATTGTGAAAGCCGGAGAGTATGAGGAGAATATTGTTGTCAATGTTTCAGGGCTGACGATCAGCTCGGAATCCGGGAGCCCTGATGGCGTGCTTGTAAGGGGCAGGGAAAAGAACTCCAGCATATTCGAGGTTAAAGCAGATAACGTAACTATCAGCGGTTTTAATATAACAGGGTTAGGGGAAGTTTTCAGCGTTCCTGAAACTTCAGGTTCCGCAAATTCTTCTGGCTTGGGCAGTAATTCAAGTGATGCGGAAAGGGGACAGACTTCAGGTTCCGGATCAGATAGGCTTATTTCCCAGTGGGACGGGGTTGGCTGTCCTTCAGCAGGGATTTGTCTTGAACAGGTTAACAACTGCACAATCGAGAAAAACATTTTTTTCAAAAATAGGTACGGCGTTTATCTGCAGAACTCCAGGAACAGCACACTCTTGAATAATACCTTTTTCCGCAATGGAATCTGGCTTGATGAAGGATGCGGCCAGAATCTACTGGTAAATAATATAGTTGAAGGGAGCTATATCCTGCTTGGTGCTCACTGCTGGGACAATATAATGTTCCAGAACCGGCTCTCGAACGGCGAAGGAATAAGTATTGCCTGCTGCGGTGGAAACAATCTCGTTTCAAAGAATGATATTATAAACTGCAGTACCGGTATCGACATTTATGACGTTCAGGCAAGAACCGTCCTGCGGGACAACCGGATTACTGGCTGCGGGAATGGGATTTACTTCGATTTCGTCTTCGATTCCCGAGTCTATAATAATACGATCTCAAATGGTAGCACAGGCATCTTTTTGAGAGACGAATGCCACGATAATGAACTGTCCAGCAATACAATAATTTCAAGTAATGAGTCCGGCATTTATTTGCTGGACTACAGTGCTGATAACCGCATCTACAACAATTACTTTAATAACAGTATAAATGTGAAGGTAGAGAATACTGAAGGAAATATCTGGAATACTACAAAGACACCAGGAACGAATATTTTACAGGGGCCAAATCTGGGAGGGAATTTCTGGGCGAATTTGGAAGGAACCGGTTTTTCCCAGATCTCCAATGACTCGGATTCGGACGGGATTTGCGATCTTCCATACAATATCAACGGAAGCGATTTTGATTATTTTCCTCTTGCCAAACCTCCTTATGCATCCGGGGTGGATCTTAAAGTAATAATCGGGATGCCTGAAATAAACGAAATCTCTAATATTTCCATCGAAATTGACAGAAATACTCTTAATTTCGGAACCTTGCTTGCAGGACAGTCAAGCAGTCCGCAGGTTTTGAATGTAAGAAACACAGGAAAAAGTGATGTGATTATTTCCGCTGAAGTTAGAGATCCTTCAGATGCGGTTTTCTCAGACGGCATCTATCTTTCTTCTTTTTTCTGGCCAGAATTTTCTGAAGTAATTGAAAATAATACAAGTAAAAACCTGGAAGTCGTTCTCAAAGTCCCGGAGAACTATTCCGAAAACGGCATTAAAACGGGATCTCTCTTTTTCCTGGCTAAGAAGGTTTGAGAGATCTATTTTTATCTATTATCTTCATTTTATTTTCTTTTTTACTTTCAATCTTTAAAAAAAGTCAATCAACTTTATTCTAGAAGGACTGAATAAAAGGCAAAATGCAGTGGTTTTCCCCATAAACAACTGAACCTCACCCAAAAACAGTTATATTATCTCGCTGTAAAAGATCCGGCGGCAGTGTACTAAAAGTTCTGTAAATTCTGACTGACTCTATACATTTGTTCTCACTACAAAAAACAGAATTTATGGCTTTTACTAATGCATAGATTTTACATTAAAAACGATGTCATTGGTCATCGGTTAAGGAATTTTCTTGCCTGAAGGCTATCGATTTTAGATCAGAAATTGGCCTCAAATTTTAGCCTCTTTGCCTAAAATCGGTACCCTGCTCCAGTTCAATGTCTGTCTGAATTTTGGGCATATGTCAAGGGAATGAATACAATTTATCATGATTCCTCCCTTAACCGAAAATGCATGAAAACGATGTATTTTCACTGGTTTAGCTTCTATCAATGATTTACTCTAAATCTATCCACTCTATTCTTGTTTTTTATCTCTACTCGCAGATAATACTCCAGCTATTATTGATAAAAGGAATGCTATGCCGAGTGTAATAAGTGTAAATTTGTTGATTGATAAGTAGTATCCTAGCAGTAAAATAAGCAACATCAAAAAACGATGAATTTAAAAAGTATATTCATGTTGCATTAATTTGGATAGTATGAGTTATAAAATTTTGGCTTGTTTTGGACTATTAACTCTTTGAAAAGGTAAGATAAAAAGATAAGTATACATAGATTTTACCATAAAACCAGTAATCTTCTGACTTCTAAGCAGCTTTCAGACGGTTACAGGTTTCGTCATACGATTTAATCTTATATCCATCACTGCTTTTAAGCTTTGTCTTTATAAAATGTATCGGTTGCGGATGCCTCACCTGGTCACTATATATTTTTATTTTGGAACAAAGTGAAATCAAACTCCCAAATTAGGGTAATTAAGATGATATCGGTTGCGAATGCCTCACCTGGTCACTATATATTTTTATTTTGGAACAAAGTGAAATCAAACTCCCAAATTAGGGTAATTAAGATGAATTAGTGTAATCAAGATATACAGAGAAAATATTTTCGTTCTTTTCGAGCTCACTTTTTATTCTGATTGCATCTTTTTCCGGAATCCAATTCTTGGATTCATCTTCAAAAAGAATATAACACCAGGTAGACTTTTTCACTTGAATATCATATTTATCGAGTATTTCAAGAAAATTTTCATCTTGAACAGCTTGTTCAGATACCGTAACTACGTGATAATCTCCTTTTCTGATAACTTGAGAAGGAGAAGATATAATCCAATCTTTTTTTTCCTCTTTCATTTTTTGACTTATTTCACGTCTTATATCCCGATTGTCTTTGTCTAACATTATGTAGTATTTGTCCGCCGTGTGATCAATATTGTACTTTATACTATAGTTCATAGTCAGGTTATAATTATTAAGAACAAGTTTAACTTCCGAATCGGAAACTCCATCTTCAAATTGAATATACATACCACCTACCTTAAGCTCATCGTTAACTTGCGTTTCCGTATCTACTGGTGTTTTTACAAATAACCCTGCAATTATTACTAGAATCAGAAAAACAATAAAAAAAGCAACTTTCTTGTTAATTCTACTCATACCAATTACCCCAAAAAAGTGAAGAGTTTTAGCTCTTCACTTCACGTATATATGACAAGTTTCGGCTCCCCAAGTTTCTAGAAATTGGTGCCCCGATCCAACGGGTAGTGGATCATTAATCTTCAAATAGTGTAGTCCAACGCCAGAATCTGAGTATCCTCTACAGACTCGAACATGCCCTGGAATCAGACTAACTACAGGTCTATTGTTATTTATTTCGGAGGTGAGCTGACTTAAAATACTCAACTCGTCGTATGCGTCTCTCGGAAAACACAGGTAGAGAAAAGCTCATATTATATGCCTCTTTTTTTCTGTAACTTTCCCCAACCACTCCTTACTTAAAGACTCTTCAGGAGTGTAAAACGTCTTTGCCTTCACAAGAGTATTTATAACCTCAATGCTTACAGGTCCAGGTCAATCTCAAAGAGAACTGAGTAAGCTGCACTAACATATGGCTCAATTGGGTTACTCTCAGCTTTAATTTCTCGTAGAACCTTTTCAACTGATACCTTTGTCGGGCTGGCTTCAAGCTTTTCCATTATCTTTTTGGCAGTCTCAGGTGCTTCCTGAATGACCTTTGCAATCTGCCTAGCGCCATTGATTGATATTGTGACAGCATCAAGCTTTTTCATCACTTATTTTGCTAGTTCCTTTTTAAGCTTGATGTCTTTATACGGCTCCTTTTGGGCAGGGACTTCCTCTATTTCTTCTTCCTCCTCCTCTTCCTCATCAATCTGCATGGGTGAGACAGTAAGTTTCACTACATCAGGCTTTTTCGGCTCTTCCTTCGCAGGCTCCTATTTGATTCGAAGCAGCGGGAAAAAGCATTTTTAGAAAAAGAGTAAAAAATAGTCAGGCAGGCATAATATTTTAGAAGCTCTGTTATTGGTGACCTCTTGAACCTGGGGAACCTTAAGAAAAGAGGAGAATAACATGTTTTTAAGGCACTGACATTGACCTTTTACATTCATTTTCAAAATCGATTTTAGAATCAATTCTTTTGTAAATTGCGGGAATATCCCTAAACACCTGCTTTAATGGTCTTGCAGTTCTTTTGGTTTCATTCCGTTTTTTTTCGTTCGATATAATAAATATAAAACTAACATCACTAAAACAGCGAAGACTACGATATACAGTATAGGTATTCCAAAAATCATTATTGCGTTAGATTCTATAGCCATGGTTTTCTATATGGCGTACGCATTTAAATATTTTTCTCAAGTATCACATTTTTACAGGGAGAATTACTTTATTCCTCATTTAACAAGAAATTACAACACTTGACTGAGAGTAAAAAATTATTACTAAAGTTAACGGTATTTCGTTAACTTTAATAAATCACCCATAGTCAAATTTTTTGAATGCTTATGGATATGTAACATACTGATATGATGATACAGTTGTATCTACTCCAGTTGCCGGGTTACATCCAATAGGCCATACCACATAGAGATAACCAGATGTGTAGTAACTGTGATACCCAGTAACTAAGTTTGCTGTGCCCCTTGCTGTCTTTTTGTTTGTATTGAATCCATAACTAGTCGCAGAAGCCATGGGGGACGTGTCACCATCCTTGAATAAGTATGAAGTTATACTTATTTCTGGAATAGTAGTACTTGATGTTGGGGCTGTTACCTGTGCAATGGATGAATAAGTTGCCGTTCCTTGGGACCTTGAAGTCGATAAAGCAGAATAATCAGTTACTGCATAATATGGGCTTGTGGCAATAATATCATTAATCATCGCGTCTCCTGAGCGTGATACTCCAGGTTTTGGCCAGGTCATTGGTGTTTTCTTAAGGCGAGCTACACTATCTTTAGGAAGCTCATTCAGTGACCCTGGATATACTTTATCCATAAATTCCGCCATTGTTATATCTGTTCCGTAAACCTGAGCTAAAACTTTACTCGTGCTTTCATTTGTGGTAAATGTATAAGATTTTGAAAGCTTACTATCTTTTGTCGCTTTATTGATATCTTCACTTGCCACTGCTAGCGGAACTAGCAGAATTGCTAAAACAAATATTCCTATCATTAATTTTTGATTCGTTCTCACTTATCCAGCTCCTATATGATTGTTTAGGAAGCAGGGTTAGGTAAGCTTATATATTCGCAAAGCTAACTTAATCTTGCTTCTTAGGGAGTATTCATGGAGTTCGATAACCTTGGAAAGTACTTCTGAACTCCATAAACTACTTTTTGTTAACTCCTTATAAGTTTTATGTGTAAACTCTCTAACAATGCGATTTTCATACTCATTTTGAATCTGTAATTATTTCCTGATCTTTGATTGTTAGAGACTTTGGCTGTAAAGTATATATGTGAGAATAATGCCTTAACTCATATTCAAACTCTAAAAGAGCAATCGTGCGAGTTTTTATCTTATTAAATAAAATAATACTGTTAACCCATATGAAATTTAGACTAATAAATTCCCTAGACAGTCACAGGCTTCGTCATGCAATTTCCATACATGGTGACTTTTTACTTTTAAGGCTTCAGTATGTGGTTTGGTCACTGTTTTAACATATGCTTATTCAAAAGCTTCGTCTTTAGAGTATCTAATGAACAAGTATTCGTACATCACCGCCACTACCCACCCACCAAGCGCTCCCAACTGAGCCCAATCTCCTGAAATTCTATATAAGTACACAAGATGTACAATATTAGTAACTGAAAATACCATCACAAGAATATTTAATCTCTTTTGAAAACGTGCAGTAACTTTCATTAATTTCTCCTCGTCCTTACAA
Organism: Methanosarcina baikalica; assembly: GCF_031461075.1. NCBI lineage: Archaea > Methanobacteriati > Methanobacteriota > Methanomicrobia > Methanosarcinales > Methanosarcinaceae > Methanosarcina > Methanosarcina baikalica. Next base: position 6,559 of record NZ_JAVKPK010000093.1, read on the forward strand.
TATATACAGGTCTGTGATGTTGAAAGTTGTTTCTGTATCCTTCAGGCTGCTAAACAAGGCATGGGAACACACCACCCACTGAAAACAAATTGGGCCTAGGGCGTCCTATGAGGTCGCACCCATCACAGCAGTTCTTTTTACCTGATTACCTCAAGGTTATCAACATTTTACATAATATGTTGCTACCCAGGCAAATGCTGAAAGCATGCACTACAAAATTATACTTTTTGCGTTTGGTAGGGGGTTTATCGAAGGAAACAAGCATATTCCTATAAACTATGTAACAATCGAAAAAACAAACACATAAGCAATTATGGAAAATTCTGCCTGAAAATGACAATTTTCTTTATAATAATTATACAATAAAATAGAAATAACATTTTTTGTATTACTAATTTTAGCGAAATTATGTTAGTTCTGCATACTAGAGGTATTTTGCAATTTTTCAGTAATCTGAAACTTTTAGAATATCCATAGGTTTTCCCATGAAACCTATAGGAAAACTACGAAGCAAATTTACAGAAAAATTAGCACACTACCCATATCGGCAGTGTACCGAAAGTTCTGTAAATTCGAAGTCCTGAATATAGAGCAAAATATATTAATTTTTTCTATTGGTGTTTTTTCTGCTTCTCTCTAAGGTATGCTTTTCTAAACCATGCTATTCTATAGTATATCGGAATATAGAACATATAACCGATTACATGCCCAATGGCTAAAAAGTATTAGGAACACATACCCTGTTCAAATTTGGTGTATGAATTTCGCGTTCTAAGCTGGCTGTTTTACCCTATATTGAACGGATGATTTACGATCAATTGAGGGGTCGGAAAGCCATTGGATTGTATTTCTCCGAGTTGACAGACTTTTTATATATTAGTAGGATGTTCTTAATATTTCTCATAACTTATCCTTTTTAACCAGATCGTATGTCTTTGCCATCCTTACGAGATCGTTCGTGCTGTGCTTTTTGTATATCTGGAAGAACCTTTGATCGTACCCATCAATTGAAGTTTCACGCTGCTTCGTGACAAGTTCCTTGAACTGCAGGGACATTCCGTGAGGCATTTCCAGGAGCTTCAAGACTTTCACGATTCTGGTTTTTGCGTCCAACATAACATAATTTATGAGATATCCTTTGTTCATATCGTTAAGGTCCTCAATGTCATATGGAGGGAAAAACTTGACATGGTAAGGGGCATCCATCCAGCTCATTGATCCGAATTTAACTAGGATGAAGATAATACCGTCAATCTCCATGAGACCTAGTTTGATCTTACCTTCAGCGAATTGCTTAAGTTCGAATTGTGATGGGGAAGTCCAGGCTATCCTTAGAAAACCACCAGATTGTTTAAATTCAAAGATTACACTCTCATTGATGGGGTTCGTCCCTGGAAAAGGTTTACCGACCTCAATTGTTTGCATTATCCGCCACCTACAATTTTAAAAAAAGGACAGGTTGATACTCTAAATCGATGTGTTCTTGATGAAGTCAATTTTATAAATAGATTATTCGGAGTAGCTATCTAAATCTGGATGTTATCTGTGAACATTATAGTGCGACAAGAAGTTATGTTATGAATTGCGTTAACGCTGCTCTTTCGGTTCCGTTGCAAAAAATTAACTTTGAATTTACAGCAAATTTGCAACACTGCCCAGATATGTGAACAAAATGCATAAGTTATACTAAAATACCCAAATACATTCAATCTCTTACAGCACTTGCTAGCATTAGCCTGTATTGTAACGCTCTTTCGAAGATGCATCATTTAAAATTTGATAAATTACTGTATTCATAATCTGTTTAACTGCTTCTTCATCATCGATGTCTTTAATTTCCGAAAGAAGCATGTTACCCATAATCTGATAAATCCTGTTATCGGTTACTCCTTTAGCGTTCCCCCATTTTCGTAGAACTAGATCTAATTCCTTATCCATCTCTTCGAAATAAGCACTTAGTTGGCTGAGTTCTGTTATCATTTCTTCCTGACCACGTGTATGACCGAACTTCATAGCTCGTGCCCAGAAATAATGATGTGCTATAAAATTTCTATTTCCCAAAGCATCTGAAAGTTTCTTTTCAAAATCGTCTGATAAATCAACGGATTTCTTAACATTGGATATCAATTGACCAAGTGTCTTCTTAAAGTTTCCTTCAAGAATAGAGTCAAATTGCGATTTAGTAATATGGTCGGCATTAGGATTATAAACGGTAGCAGCAAGCATAGCTAAAGTTCTTTCTAAACATTGAATGTGATACATCGTAAGCCCGTAAAATGCATATACTTCTCTGATACGATATGATTCAGGGTCAAGTGTATCATCGTAGTTGTAGTTAGCTATATTGTCTGTCACGCATTTCAATAGAAGTAATAAACTGATAAACGTAACGAAAATTATTATATATATAGCCAAGATTTCCATCAAATAACCCTATAAGCAAAAAAAGTTTCAAAATGTATGTTTTTACATGAAGTGTGACTTTTTTAATGATTTTTTAAATTTTCTCTGGTTTTTAAAGCATTTTTAAAGTAAAAGTAATATAAAACGTAATCTAATGATAGGTTAACAAAAAATACACTCATTTTTACATATAAAATATATACAAAAATTTGTTTTTGAAAATTGGTAGGTGGAGTAATGACGGTAGAATTTGGATTAGATACTATACTTCATCAAAGGATTATCGATAAGTGTATGTCTCTTTACAAGGATGGTCATTTTCCATCTGCTGCATTTGAATCGATGAAACAAGTAGAACTTGCACTTAAAGAGAAATCTGGAACTGACGAGAAATTGTTCGGCACACGATTAGTCGATACACTTTTAGGATCTGGAAAAAATATAAAGTTAACAATTCCTTTAGGAGATGAACTCCAAGAACAAGCAAGATCATTATTTAAAGGTGCATTTTCGTACTACAGAAATTACACAGCTCACGATGGTAGTAAAATCGATGAAGTTATTTGTATTAGGATTATGGTATTAGCTAGTGAACTACTAGATCTTATAGCTGCTTCACCTATTAGTTTTACGGAGATAGGTGGAGTAAAAGGATTGATAGAACGAGGTATTTTTGATAAAGAATCACAAATATCAGATCTACTTTCTTTTCTTTCGTCCCAAGTTTGCCCTGGATGTTTTGATGGTTTGTTTGAGGACTTATGTGAAAGAGGTTACACTGATCATCAATATCAATCCGTTTTTGACTTAGGTCTTATTGAATATAAACAGGAAATTAGGGATTATAGTTTTCCTGATAAACCTGCAGATTTAGATACGTTTGGGTGGTTCGAATTGACTCCAATGGGGCATATGGTTCTTAATAAAAATTAGAATATTTGAAACACTGTGAGTTTTTTGCCTTATTTTGCACCATAACCTTTCATTACATCATCTCAAGTATCTATAAACTTTACCTAAATTTCCACCAAGGTTTATTATTACCGGTGACTTATGGCAAGAGCTTCATATTCAATTTACTATTTTCCTGAATTAAGCTCTGAATATGAACAGCTCGCTTTTGTGTAACTTCGTTTAGCTGGCTTATTTGATCATCCTTTACGTGTAGCTGGTCGCTCATCAGGTCGATCTGCTTTCTCAGGTCTTCAATTCTTATTTAGTATACATTTGTTTTCCTAAAAATACTGTATAATTGCCTGAATAGAGATGATATTAATGACCATCTGTTGAGATCTAGGGGAAAAATACTGTACTTTAAGCTTGATAATATTCACTTTTTAAAACACAGATAAAGTTCTGTATCGGGGTAATACCGGCGTCACTTAAATGAGACGTAAAGTAGATAACTTATTCAGGTGAGAAATCTGGATATCAGTGTTTCTTGGGATGTATAAATTTTCAATAGTTTCACAGCAGTTTCACAGATTTTTTTGTAATATGTACATTTATAAATCGGAAAGATGCGGGACCTGGGAGAAAGCACTTCTAAAATGGGTGATGCTTTGAAAGCTGTCGAAATCCGGATTTCACAGGGAGAAAAGTACTTCTGCAAATGGATATGGTGTGACCTATTGTCTTTTGCTGTAAGGGTCGGCCGGATTATCGCAAAAGTTATCGACTTTTATGCTTTCCCGGAAGCAATGGATTCGTTATGGCAAGCTGTTAAGCCTAATACCCGAAGTCTTACCCCACTAGAGGAACGGGAAGCACGAAGCGTATTTGGAGATAGCATCATTTATTGGCAGGTGCGTATCGACGAATGTTCGCTCATTGCTCGGATCGGAGCGAAAATAAACCGATGCTCAGGTATGGGTGTTACAACCTTCCATACTATCAATTTCAATCGAAAGATTAACACGGCAGCAGATAACTCCGAAATGAAGTGGCTTATTCATGAGTTAACCCATGTTGTGCAAATGGAATATGTTGGCTCGCAATACCTTATTGAAGCAATTCATGCGCAAGCAAGCTCGGGGTACGCGTACAGGCTTGGTGTAAAAAAGCATTTGCGTGATTATAATCGTGAGCAACAAGCCTCGATTGTTGCGGACTATTATATTGCACACAGTTCAGGCGGTTCAACTGCAGCTTATGATCC
>NZ_JAVKPK010000094.1:0-11070 GCF_031461075.1 Methanosarcina baikalica
TTAACATCTAATGGTTGATATGGATCAGTGGTGAATGATAATAAAATTGGTCTTTTCTCTCCATTTTTTGCCAAACTAATTGCATCTTTTTCAAATCTATTCATTACATCTTTTCTAGCGACTGGGTAACGGAAATCTTCCCTCTTTCTTCTTATTGCAGATGGAGCATAGCAATATGTACAGCCATGAGAACAACCACGATATAAATTCGCTGCAAGCTCTGAATATTCTCTGGCCCTTCCAACAGTTTCATAAATTATGGAGGTAATTCTTTCACCCTCTAACGAATTATAAAGGAGATGATCTCTATATTAATGTAGTTATTTTGGCAATCTGCAAGTAGCATTTTTAAATTTAATTATCTTAAAAACTACCTCAATTATTTGTACTTCTCGTAAACGGTCTTGCTTTACCTATAAAGTTCACCCTCTCACGACAGAATTTTCTATCAATTTGATATGTTTTGATATATTTTGATAGATTCTAAGAAAAAAATAACCGAAAGACTCAATCACTCTTCTTGAAAATAAAAATAAACTCTTTTCCAGCCTTCTTTTTTTCAACATAACCCGATTTTTCAAGATGGAAAAGGTCACTTCTGGCAGTAGCGTATGCCACGCTGTAAGTGGTCACGATTTCTTTAATTGTGATGGGTTTTTCAGGCTGCTTTAAAAACTGCTTGAGGATTTCTGCCTGCCTTAAAGTAAGATTCCCGGATTCGGTTATGATTTTTAAGGCTTGAGACTTCTCTTTTTGTTCTCTTTCCAGATATTCCAGGATGTCATCAAGGGCTTTTTGTATGCAGTCGAGATTGTATTTGATGAAATATGTGAGGTCGCCGGAATCGTTCGGGGTTCTGTCGGATTCGGTGTAGAGGTAGGCATTTCTGTACTGTTTTTTCGAATTATTTATTACTTTAGATACTGCCATGTACTCGAAAAGCCAGTAGTCATTTTTAAGAAGATACCAGTAGAAAAGAGCCCTTGCAGTCCTGCCGTTGCCGTCGTTGAAAGGGTGGATGTATCCGATCAGGAAATGAATGATTATTCCCTTTAGAACCGGATGAATGAAATCTTCATCCTTGCTGTTGGCAAAATCACACAATTTCTCAATCAATTTAGGAATTTCAGGGTATTCCACAGGCTTGTGAAGCAGCGTTCCATCATGGGAATAAACGGCAATCTCGTTGTTTGCTCTGAAATTGCCTTCGTATTCGGGTTTTTCAAGGGTTCCGTTTGTAATCATCCTGTGGATTTCAAGGATTTTATCCGGGGTCATGGCTTCGTTTTTTAAATCCACGATATGCTTCACTGTAGCGTAATTGTTTACAATCATTTTTTCGTCTTTATTTTTTGGCTTCCTATTTTCTTGCAGCATCCTTTTTGCAACTTCTCTGGTAGTTGCTGCTCCTTCTATCTGGCTTGAAGCTATTGCTTCTTCCATTAAGGAACTAATTATGTATTTTCTTCTATTGTCCTGCAAGGCTTCAAGACCGCTGAGAAGATTTCCTGCTGCGGATTTATCCATAATATGAAGTTTTTCCTGAAATTCGTCTATTAAATTATACTTGAAAACCCAGTCCCCAAACTCTAGAGATCTCGCCTTTAATTCCCTTGAAATTTTCATAAAATTCCATATAATAACCGGATCCAGGGGAAGTTTCCTGTGCTTTAACTCCTCCCAGTGCAGATACCTTTCATTGTATCCATGAGCTAACTCTGCAATTTTATCATCATGCAGAAATTTTCCAGCTTCTTCAAGAGCTTCTTTTGAAAATTCGGGGACCATCGGGAGTTTCATATTATCATTTTCTATCTTTTTCTATCAATTTGATTGATTTTGATAGATATTGATAGTTATCTCCTATATTTCTTTCCATCAATTTGAGAGATTTTGATAGATTCTGATAGATTCTTATTGATTTTGATAGATGTCCAAGGATGTTGATATCGATTGTCTTTTCGTCTTCTATCAATTTGATACATTTTGATAGATATTGATAGTAAAATTGAAAATAGACGGCTCAGCCTCAGCCAAATAAAGATGATTCCGAAAGAACAATCAAAAGAATTACCGGATTTTCTAATTTTCAGCAAGAGTTTGATGTATAGCTAAGTAATTTACTTTACTATACATTCATTTTATCCATTCTTTACTTCACTATACATTCATTTTATCCATTTCGGATTTCTCTTAACCTGTTTTTCAGGCGTTGTAGGCATCATAAATTTGCCAGATCCATATGATTAGCCATATTGGAATGCCAGCCCCAAAAATATGCATGGCTCCAGTGAGTATGAAAGCTATCCAGATGCCCAGTGCCTTGAACAGCTGTCCCTTTACAAGCTGGCCCAGGCCCGGGAAAAAAAACGAAAATAAGGCTGGAATTCCGTGTTTTCTGCAACAGTTCATAGAACTTACCTTTTTTGAAAATTGGAATTTTTGAACCGTCTTCTAAGACTTGTAGAAGTTGTGGTTATCATAATAAAGACTTAACTCTGGATATAAGAAAGTAGCAATGTCCCGAATGTAATAACGTTTATGATCGAGACATCAACGCCAGTAGTAATATAAATAAATTTTCACTTATGGACTCCATTTAAGTTAAGTTCATACTCATAAAGGAGTATGGGAGGGCAGGAATGCCCCTTCCTTAAAGTCGGGGGGTCAGGAAGAGGTATTTTACGAAGTTTCCCTTTTTTCAGCAGGCATGAAGGTAACAAACCTGGAATTTTCTTCATTCCCCGTTTTTACATCGTTTCTGGATACTGACCTTATTCCGTTGTTCCCGGGTACTGATCCTATATACTTCTTGTCCGTTGATTGCTTATTCCCAGTTTTTCCATTATGCCTGAGGAACTTGAATTCCTTCGAAAGCATAACAAGAACCACAAGCAGCATGATATACTCCGCGGCCGGCGATGCAGCCCAGACCCCGTCCAGACCGAAGAAGACTGGCAGGATAAAGAGCAGAGGAAACAGAACCACAAAAACCTTTCCCAGATGGATGAAAAGTGCTGCTCTGACCCTGTTTATTGACTGGTAATAGACAGCAGTAAGTAGCACGGTACCCTCAACAAGCAAAGAGAACATGAAAATATTCATTCCTCGCAACGTAACTTCCAGAAGTTCGGAATCATCCTGGCTGAAGATCTGCACAACTCTCTCCGGGAAGAAGGAGACTAACAGAAATCCGAAAGCTCCGACGAGGATACACGAAAGCATTGTCAGTTTCAGAGTTTTCGAAACCCTGTCATAGCATCCAGCTCCGTAATTGAAGCCTATTATCGGCTGCACTCCCAGGGCTATTCCTTCGAAGAGCATATAGAAAATTGAAAAGACATACCCTATGATGCCGTAGGCTGAAACCGCAAGCTCGGAACCGTACCTGAGTAGCATGTAATTGTGCGCAAAGAGCACGAGAGCCAGTGAAAACTGCATTACGAAAGACGGAAGGCCGGCTCTAAGGATCTGGAGCAGGGTTCCGATTTTGAATTTCATGGCTTTAAGCCGGAGTTTCAGTTTTGCCTCGCTGCCAAAAAGATAGTGCACAAGCAGCATTGCAGGGAGAGCAAAGGAGATTATTGTCGCAGTGGCGGCCCCTGACATTCCCATGCCCATACGCATGACAAAAAGATAGTCAAGCACGACATTTACAACCACTCCTGCAATCATAATGTTCATGCAAAGCTTCGGTTTTCCGTCATTCCTGACCAGGGGATCAAGGGCAATCGTAAGGATCATGAAGACCGAACCCATGAAAATGACCCTGAGGTACTCGCGGGCAAAGGTAAGGGCAGGGCCATTGGTTCCAAGCAGACTGATTGAGGTTTCACAAAAAAGCAGCCCGCCTGCAGTGAAAATGGCTCCTGAAAGAAGACATAAAGGAAAAGCGTTGTGCACGATATCCAGGGCTCCCTTTGTATTCCCTTTTCCAAGTTCCAGGGCTATTAGACTGGACGCGCCGATCCCGATAATTACGCCTACTCCGATTAGAGCTAAATAAGGAGGATAAGCAAGCGTAATTCCTGCAAGCCCTTCGCTTCCTAGAACATTTGCTATGAAGAAACCGTCGATAATTCCCTGGATTCCTGCAATGACAACTCCTACAACTGCCGGGAGTGCAAATTTCCAGAACAAATTCACAATATTCCCGGACCTCATTTCTTCATCGCTTACCATGCCAGGCCCTCCATGCGCTGCAAAAAAGGTTTTTTGGAGGCCTGTAACAGGTTTTCCAATTCTTTCCTATAAAGGGAAGCCTGGATTTTTTCGTTGAAGAGCTTATGAGCCTGTTTTTCAAGTTTAGAAGCTATTTTTGGCGTTATCAGGCGAAAAGACCTGTTCAATGAGAGACAGGCAATATTATACTCTTTTGAAAACTCGTGTTCCTTTAAAGATTTATATATTTTTAAGAGATTGAGACAACACTGTTCAATCCTTTTTAATTCAAATAAAGTCATCTTTCATCCTGATGAAGCTTCAGAAACATGCAAATTCAAGTATAGCTGCTTTGTTGCAGAATTAATCAGGCTGTCTATGCTGAATGGTACTTGCATACGTTTCTGGCGTGATTTTGTGCTGCATCCCTGCAGCATCAATTCATTTTTACGGAGCTTCATCATTTAACCGGAAAAAAAGGATTCAAGCGAAATAGAGAATCCCGTAGAATTATGCAACAAAGCAAATTGAACCAATATTCAGATAATCAGTCTGGTCAGCTAATTTTATATACAAATTAATATTTATATAGTATTTATACATTTGCATCAGTTCTTGTGTTAACAGGTTGTCCATCCTGAGAGCTCAGGCTTCAGGATAGAAATTGTTATTTGCCGGCTGGATAGCAAAAAGCCTTTCCTGCTATGAAAAAGACCCTGGGACTTACCATCCATTTTTTATTCAAGAAGCGCCTTTAGGTTTTAAACTGACCTGAATTCACTTAGTCACAGACTATTGTTAAGCCCTGTGCGTAAATCATTTGCTTAATTTTTTATAAAAGTTATAAAAAATTTCTAATTATCATAAGAAAATATCCTGATCTCATATGTCTGCTAAAAGCTTAATCTGTCCTCCTGAAATCCTGGCTCCTGTAGGCGACCAGGAAGCCCTCCTTGGCGCAATCAAAGGCGGAGCTGATGCTGTTTACCTCGGAGTCGGCGAGTTCAATGCCCGCCAGGGAGCAAAAAATTTTACTATCGATGACCTGGAAGCTGCTGTGGATCTGGCTCACTCATACGGTGTTTCTGTCTATCTGGCGCTTAACATTCCCATTAAACAAAAGGAACTACAGCATGCACTCGAAATAGTGGACCTTGCATACGCAGCCGGAATAGATGCAATTATCCTGCAGGACCTCGGGCTGCTCAGAATCCTTAACGAAATTTATCCTGACCTTGAGCTGCATGCAAGCACACAGATGACTATCCATAACAAACAGGGAGTTGATTTTGCAGCGGGCCTTGGAGCAAGAAGGGTTATAGTCTCAAGGGAGCTTACTACAGAAGAGGTAAAAGATATTGTAGATCATTCAAGCGTGGGCATCGAGATTTTTGTCCATGGCGCTCTTTGCTATTCATATTCCGGAAAATGCCTCTTTAGCAGTTTCCTGCACGACAGAAGCGCAAACAGAGGAGCCTGTGCCCAGCCATGCAGACGGCGCTACAGCTTCCTGGTAAACGGCAGAGAAATTGACGAAAGATATATCGGAGGCAACTATCCCATAAGCTGTGCCGAACTCTCCACACTCACAGGACTTGAAGAGATAGTAAAAACAGGGGTTGTAAGCCTTAAAATCGAAGGCCGGATGAAAAAACCCGAATACGTTACTGCAAGTGCTTCTGCCTATAAAGCCACAGTTCAAAACATATGTAATCCTGGAGAAAATCCGACAACGGAAGAGCTTGAATCAAGGGAAGCCGAGCTTGCAAAACTTTTTTACAGGGGCTTTACAAGGGGTTTCATACTAGGGGAAAAAGGAGTATCTCACCCCAAATACAGCTCAAACTACGGGGCCTTTCTGGGAAAAGTCCTGGACATCTCCCGTTCAAAGGGAGAAACAAAACTTACAGTTCGGCTGGATGAAGATCTCCAGGTAAAAGACGGCATAAGCATTTTCACGCGGGAGAGGATGCTTGGCTCTGCGGTTACAGGCATAATCACGATTGCAGGTGAGTATGTAAAAAGTGCAAAAAAAGGTGAAAAAGTAGGGCTTGAGATCAGCTCGAAGACGGGAAGGGCAGTCCAGAGAGGGGACGAAATCTACCTCACAACAGATACGCAGCTCCTGGATACCCTCCAAAAAACAAAACTGAAAACGCTCCCTGTAAGCTTGAAAGCAAGAGCCAGGAAAGGAGAACGGTTTACGGTTGAGATCAGGGAAGAAAGCGGAAAAATTACAGAGGGGAGTAGAAAAAGCAGCAGAAAAGAAAAAGAAGAAGCTTTCAGTATAGAAGGAAGTGGAGAATCCGTAAGTGCGGAATTTGCTGATGAATATATCGTTCAGGGAGCAGAGAAGGTCCCAACTACAACCGAGCAGATGAGAAAGGCAATGGAAAGCCTTGGGGACACCCCATTTGAAGCTATAGACATCTCAATTGAAGCTGATGAAAAGATCTTCATTCCGGTTGGCGTGCTGAAGAATGCAAGGCGAAAAGCTGCAGACCTCCTGCTAGAAAAGACCCTCAACGCGTGCAAAAAAGAACAAAAACACCCCGAACTGGCAAATTTCAACCATCTGTACATTTGTGAAGGTGCCGACAAGGAGAGCTGCAATAAAGAGGGCAGAAACAGAAAAGGAAATAACATAGAAGCCAGTAGAAACCGGAGTACTGGTTCAAAGAAACTCCTCCTGAGCATTGAAGTAAATGAAATTTCTTCACTATTTAAGGCTACAATTGCCGGCGCAGATATAATATACATTCCGATCTCAAAATTTGAAGAGCTGACAGCGTCTGAAAACGAAGATAAGCTTGAGGATTTAAAAGCAGAAAGAGTCGAGCTCGTCTTCAGGGTTCCCCTGATAACCCATGACAGCGAACTGAGTGAATTGAAGCCTCTGCTGGAAAAAGTAAGAGATGCAGGTTTTAATATAGCCTGTTCCGACCTTGGGGCCTCACAGCTTGCAAAAGAGCTTTCCGTACCATTTACTGCAGGAAAAGAGTTCAATATATTCAATGCTTTTACCGCAAGCACTTTCTATCAGGCAGGAGCTTGCAGAGTAACGCTTTCAAGTGAACTTAACCTGGGCGAAATAAAAAATGTCTGCGAAACGCTTCAGGCCTGCGAGGAGATAGGCCAGACCGAAATTTTCGTTTACGGCAGAGAACTGATGCTTATTACGGAAAATGACCTTTTAAAGCCTCTTATTGACAGAAGAATCGTAAGGAAAGACAGTGAAGTCCTTCTTGTTGACCAGAGCGGTTCCGAATTTCCGGTAAAGCGCCTTGGCACCCGTACCCTGATCTATAATTCAAAAGTGCTTGACATGCTGAAATATGTTAAAAACCTGGAAGGATATGGAGTGGATGTAATTCGGCTCGACCTTTCATTTAATACCGAAGCCGAAATAAAAGAGATCACAGAGGCATATAAAGAAGCACTTGCAGGAAAAGAAACTAAATTGAAACCTGCAAGAGGGATTGAGTATACTACAGGGCATTATTTTAAAGGAGTTTAAAGGTAAAAATAAGTAATCAGAATTTTTAGAAAATCCGTTTAAATCCTCTATCTAAATTCCATTTAGATGTACCGAAACTTCTAGTGCATCGATTCCAAAGTATGTTCACAAACCTGAAATTTTGAATCTATCTATCGATCAATGTATTTTCCACAAAAAATGAATTTATTTTGGAATCGATACTCTAGTCTTCAAGTCCGAAACATTCGCTCATATCTGAACATTGAAATTGGTACGATTATATAGATAAAATCGTGGCGGTTTAAGCTTATTATTTTTTTCAATATTTAGATACCAATAAATACTTTTAAACCAATTTTCTACAGATGGAATACAATAGGTACAATATAGCACTGCTCTGTACTTCTGCCATTTATTTTTTTGTTTGGGTGGCTGCCTTATTAGTTATTCTAAACCTGAGCAATGTAAACAATAACGGTATAAATGATGAAGGTAAAGCGATCATAAACGATCCCATTGGACCGATTTCATTGGACATATTTGCAGCTTTTGCTCTTCTATATCCGCTTTCGTTTTTCGGGTCACTTTTTTTTGTTGCCATCAACCAGAAAAAATCCGATAAATGGTTTCTGGGACTCCCTCTCCCTATTGTACTCCTTACATTGATTTTAAGCCTGTTATGCCCGTATTTACGCCTGTATATCCCAGAAGAACTGTTTTTTTTCATTCCTGTGCTTGCAGCGCCAGCTTCTGCACTATTCATCAAGTCCGTCCCCGAGGAACGGAGAGAATCAGCAAAAAAATACGTTAAAGTAGTTAAGGTGATCAGCATTTATGCGGCCATAATCGGTTTCATGTACTTCATAGATTCCTTTTTACTCAAGAATATCTTTTCACCCATCGATCATTCCTTATCCTCAGTCTATATCATTATCATGCTTCTGATGCTGATATACATGGCCGTTGGGCTTCCCTCTATAGGGATATGCCTGATGCTTATGGCAAAAGAAAAACAACCTCGTGCGTCGACTTCAAAGCGTGTTCACAAGCCCAGCTTTTGAATATATATCGATCAACGAATTTTCCGCAAAAAAAGGATTTATTTTGGAATCGATGCACTATTTCGGACTTGTTCTGTTTGATACATGGCATTCCAGCATAAAGAACCTTATATTTATCAAGATAAATTATAAAAAACGCTGGTACTCTATTTACAAAATGCCCAAAAGATTCTTTGTATGAAAATTTTAAAAATTCAAAAGTTGCCTGTAAAACAGGCAGCTGCTTAAGTTCCAAGAAACATTCAGGTCGTAATTTGCAAAAGGACTTGATGTTTCTGCTTTCGTTATACAATTTAATATTTTGTCTTGTGTTTACTTGGTATTTACTACCAATCCGACAATATCACGTCCGGAGTACCAGACCTGAACATTGAAGACGCCAGGGTTAGCAAATGCTTGTTGCACAGAGCTTTCAATATTACTGGTTGGTTTGGCCAAATACCTCCAGTCCTTATCTACATAGAGCCACAAACCTTTTGTATTGGTGGAAGGATAAGCCTTCAGTTCAAGCCAATACTTGGTTGCTACGTTACTGTAAACAGCTGTTGTCGTGGCTGGTAAGTTTTTTGATACGACTACTGGGGCTGTTGTCGGACTGCTGGATGCCAGAGCTGTTCCCTGACCATCAGCAGCTGTAGCACTCAAGACAGATGGAATCGCCGCTAGGATTAAACACATCATTAAACCTGCAATTATAAGCCGATTTTTTAACACTTTTTCGCCTCAAATTTTTGTCTTTACTGTTGTATTTTTTATACTCATCGTGATTTAGAATTTTTAATTATTTTCTCGAGAATCTGGATGTATCAAAAAGGAGATTCCTAAAAATAAACCCCGAGGAATGTGTCAAGTATTTGAAATACTTGTTAAATGTTATATTTGTAGTCCTTGTATATGATACTTTTGACAGTATATCTGTTTAATATTTACACAGTAGAATGCCAGTATTAAGTACATGAGAGCTTATGAAAATCGGTATATTTTAGATATTTTCATTTTCTAGCTACTGATTTCGTAGTTCAACGGGGTAAGTTCATAATTGAAAAACATTTTTGGCAAGTAAAGGCCATATAAAGAATATTTGTATCAAAAGATACTGGGATTAGCAGGTGCCTGTTTTACTATAATACAAAACCGAAATAATTGAAGACGCATTAACAAATCGGAAATGTCCTGAAAAAAGTCAAGGCAGCAAAGTGTACTGCGGCCAGTAACCTGAAGTTTTAAGTGAAAAAACCAAAGTATGCCTTAGGAAAAAAATTATGAAAATTAAAAAGTCGACTGCTTTGCAGTCAACAGCATAAGTCCTAAAATTAATATTGGATTAATCGTTCCGAGTTTTCTTGGTTTTTGATCGATTGCACTCAATTGCCAGCGGAATTAATGGCACATTTTGGCGATTCCATAAGATATTAAAAAATATCTGTATTCTTTATATTATGTATGCATCGACAATAGCTATATTTTTATTAGTATCTATATTCACCAATTTACCAGATGTATAGGCATTGCAACACAACTGGAGTATTGCTTGGTTTTGGTTAACATCACCTGTCTTAAGGGCCTCCCGTCCATACATCAACAATAGCTCCAGATTTAGTAAGACCTATGTTCACCAATTTACCAGATGTATAGGCATCGCAACATAACTGGAGTATTGCTTGGTTTTGGTTAACATCGCCCGTCCTAATCGTCCTCCATCCATAATTCTTAATGCAAACAGAGTACGTACCAGCACGATCATCGATTATTACGCCACAGTGCGTTCCTATTATTTTCGCATTATCGATGCGATCATAAGCATTTGCTTTTGAATCACCTGATTGTATAGACGTAATCTTATCCGAAGAGTTGTTAAATAGTGTACCATCTTTAGACGTATCAGCTAATACCAATGGAATCGCTGCCACGATCAAGCACATCATTAAACCTGCAATTATAAGCCGATCTTTTGACATTTTTTTCACCTCAACTTTATTTCCCGACTGTTATTTCTTTCATATTTGTCCGTTCTTTAGAATTTTTAATTTATCTCGAGAGCACGGTCGTATAAAAAACGAAGATTCCTAAAAATAAACCCCCGGGAATATGCCAAGTATGTGCAATACTTACCACATTCTCCATATGTTGTCCTTGTATATGATACTTTATATGGTATTTATATTTAATAATAACACAATCTAGCGCCGATATCAAGTACATAAGAGCTTATTAAAATTGGTATATTTTAAATCTCTTAATTCTTGCGCTACTGATTTCCTAGTTCAACCCGGTAAGTCCCACAGATAAAAAACATTTTTGGTAAGTAAAGGCCATATAAAGGATATTTATATCAAAAGATACTGGTATTAGCAGGTGCCTGTTTTATTA
>NZ_JAVKPK010000095.1:0-10973 GCF_031461075.1 Methanosarcina baikalica
AATAGAGAACTTTTAGGTAGAAAACTTTTAGATAAAAACTTTTGAAAAGCCTCTTCAATTTCCCACAGTACTTCTGAAGACATGGAACAGAATGAAGTACGTGACCGGGAAAAGCCCATGGTCGGGAAAAACTCATGATGACTTTAGAATGAGATTCTTCAGATAGTCTAGAAGGATAACGTGGTCTTCGAGCACAAGGTCCGCGTGCTTTACCTTTTCAGGCTCAAGCATACTTGCAACCGCGACGCAGTAAAGCCCTGCTCTTTTGGCGGCAGTTATGCCCAGAGGTGCATTTTCAATTACGATGCACTCGTTTTTTGTCAGGTCAAGTTTCTCTAGAGCTTTGAGGTACGGGTCAGGCTCAGGTTTCCCTCGTTCAAGGTCGCCCCCTGCAATGATAACTTCAAAACAATTGGAAAAAAATTTGTCCACGATTTTCTCGACCACTTTGCGATTTGACCCTGAGACCATAGCAAGCTTGAAATGCTTTTTCAACTCCTTGAGGCAATCCAGAATGCCCTCAAAGGGTTTTATCCGATCAAACTCAAGAGCATTGCGTTTCTGTTCAGGCAGCTGCTCGAAATGCCAGGGTTCAGGTTCTTTTTCAGAATTCTCGAAGATTGATTTAATCAGCCTTTTGTCGTTTGAGCCTTCAAGCTCGTAAATGTCTTCCCTGCTGATAGTAATACCTGCTTCCTGAAAAGTTTTAACCCAGGCTTCGGCCTGGAAAAACATGGAGTCTACAAGAACCCCATCCACATCGAAAATTATCGCTTTCAACATCTATTCAATAGATTGTTATTATTTATGATAAATATTCTGAAAATCTAAGTCCATTAAAATTTCGATATAGATGCGTATTACGCTTTGTCGAGGGCCAGAATATTTTTTTTCTCAACTTGCAATTTTTATTTCAAATGTTTATTGTACAGATATCCCCAAGCAAATACCCTAGAAAGGCAAAAATAAGAGTGCATGGAGCGTAGATAAGAAGATTTGGCCCCTGAACCGGAATTAATTGATTGAAAAACAAAAGATAGGAGATCAAAAAGATTAAAAATCCAATTATCTTAATCTGGTTTTTTGCCAATTTCAAGTTTTACCTGAGCCCTTTTCCAACCCGTAAATCTCTGAATTTCAGATGGCCTGCTTATTTTGTAGTTTTATTCTTTACTCTTCCTTCTTTTCTTCCTCTCCTTTCTTTCCCTCTTCTCCTTTCTTGAAATTAAGAGAAACCGAATTAATGCAGTAGCGCTTCCCGGTTGGCGCAGGTCCGTCTTCAAAGACATGCCCCAGGTGGCCTCCGCAGCGTGAACAGACAATCTCTATCCTGTTCATGAAATTACTTTTGTCCTCTTTGAGCCTTACCCTGTCACTGGAAACCACATCATAGAAACTTGGCCATCCGCTTCCGGACTCGAATTTGGTATCGGAAGAAAAGAGTTCCTGCCCGCAGGCAGCACAGGTATAAACTCCTCTTTCCTTGTTATAGTACAGGTTGCCAGAAAAAGGCTTTTCCGTACCTTTCTTCCGCAGGATATGATATTGTTCAGGAGTGAGTACTTTTTTCCATTCGTCATCGGATTTTTCAATTGTGTTCTGTGCCAGTCGCAAACCCCCTTTTGTGTATATAAGTTAGTTGTTCCGGAAATATTATTGTTTCTTCTAATCAGGCAAACCTCTTACTCGAAAACGAAATCAATGATAAAAGCACGAATATGGAAATGTAATTATAACACATAAACAGGGTTGAGACAGCCGGGTTACGGAGCAGTTAAAGCCGGAAAGGAATCTTTTAAACGTGGGAAAATCCTTATCGAGATAGGGCTTGGACTGTTTATTCTGATCCTTAGGTTATTCCAAATAATTTGATTATTTATAATTACGGAAGGATATGGAAAAAACACAATTCCATAAATTAGTCCTCTCGAGCGCAGCGAGAAGGACCCCGTGCTCCCGAAGCGGAACTCGGGAAGCGGAACTCGGGAAGCGGAACTCGGGAAGCGGAACTCGGGTTATTCGTGCCTGAGTGAGTCTACAGGTTTCATTTTTGCGGCTTTCCTTGCAGGGTAGACCCCTGATACAAAACCTACCGTAACAGCTACGAAGAATCCGGCTGCTATCAGGCTGAAAGGAAACACAACAGGCAGTTTGAGAATGGTTTCAACACTGTACGCGCCGGCAATTCCAACTGCGCTTCCCAGGACGCCCCCAAAGACTCCGAGCAGAATTGACTCGACCATGAAAAGAAAAAGGATATCAAAACCTGTGAAACCCAGGGACTTGAGCACTCCTATCTCTCTTGTCCTTTCTGTCACGCTTACAAGCATGATGTTCATGATCCCTATCGAGCCGACAAGGAGAGAAATCAGGGCAACTGCTATTAGAAAAGAGCTGAGGGCTGCCGCCATCATATCGGTTTGTTTCAGAATCTCAGCCTGATTGATAAGGATATACGGGCGCGATTCTTTATCTGCAAAGTCCCGTTCGGGAATCCCAAAACTTCGGGCAAGGCGCTCGTCCACTTCATCTGAGGTCTCCTGAACTGTCGCAGGGTCTTCAGCCATTGCAAAAACCCCGCCGTAGTCCTTTTCACCAAGAATCTCGTTCATGACATCGATTGGGATAAGAACGGCTTCGTTATCATCGTACGCCTGGACAACAGTGTTTTCCGGGTTCTGGATTATTGCTTTAACTCTAAAAGTCTTCGTAACTTTTTCTTCTTCTCCGACCCTGAAGGTTATATTTATGGAGTTCCGGGCCGAAATATTCCTGTTGAATTTCTCATTTGCAACCTTGTGGCCTATAATTGCCACGTACCCGTCATTGTCATTGATGAAGGTTCCGTTCTGAAGTTTTGTATTTGCTACCTCATCATAAGATTTCCCAACGCCGCTTACCATAATATTTTTGGTTTCGGACATATACGTGATTTCTGCAGTTTGTGACTTCAAAGGCGAAATCCCCTCAATCCCTGGTGTATTTTCAACGGTCTTCAGTTCATTGTCATAAAAAAGCTTGGGCTGCATTCCCTGAATATAAATGAAATTCGACCCTAGATTGGTTACCTCGTTCGTAAAGTGCTGGTTGAAACTTGCCCCAAGGGACACATTAGCAACCACAGCTGCGACTCCTATGACGATTCCAAGCACTGTAAGGGTTGAACGCAGCTTTGCACTTGTAATGCTTCCAAGAGCTAGTTTTCCTGCACTGAAAAGGGGGATCATGGCTGAGTGCTCCGTTTTACAGATTTTATGGGTGAAGGATAAAATCAAGAATTAAGATGAAAACTGAGTTCCTTAAACTTTCTTTAAATGAATACACCAAACATATAAATTCTACTGGAAAAACCTGCTGAATAGAAAAATCCTCGAACTTAATAACAAAATGAGATTTTATGGGAAATTTCACAATTATTCTTGCAACTTTGAACCGACAGTTAAATGGGGAATAAAAGATCCTTTCGGCGCGCCGGCTGAAGCTTTTATGGCGCTGGAATTAAAGAAAGGGACGCTTGAAGGTGCCAGCGGGATTGCAGAGTACCCGGATGAGTTCCTTGAAGTTTGTTTTAATAAGGAAAAAATTTATTTAAAAAAGTAAAAAGGCCGGAAAGAACGAAATTCAGAGAGGAGGGGACAGGCTTGACTCGGCTTTTCTGAACTCAGGGCCAGGAAGATTGGAAGTAGAGATCAATTTCCCGAAATCCCTTGCTTTTTCCAACAGAGGGGGCCTAGAGGAGACTTCAAGCTTATCAGTGCCTGCTGCAATGATCGTATCCAGGACATCAAAGCCCAGATAGTAGAGAAGGCCTGCTGTATATTCAAAATATGGTTTGAAGGCGTCCCTATCCGAGCTGCCCTGGGAAAAGACAAGAATCAATTTTTTATTATCAAGTCTGCTCGAAAAATTGGGCTTTAAGACGGCTGTCAGGCGGTCAACAAAGAGTTTAGTCTGGGCAGTCATCTGCCACATGTAGACAGGAGAGCCGAGTACAACAGCGTCTGCAGTCTGGATCTCTTTATAAAGTTTCTGCATATCATCGTCTATAATACAGCAACCTGATTCCTGGCACTTCCGGCACGCATCACAGCCTTTGATATTTAAAGAAGCTAGATTGTATATTACTTTATCTGCGCCGTTTTCAGCAGCTCCATCGAGAATTGTATTCACAAGCTTTGCAGTGTTTCCGTTAATATTAGGACTACCCACTAATCCAAGAATTTTAATGTTAGAACCCCCGTTCAAACGTTTAAAAAGTTAGAGTTTTAACCAAAAGTAAACAAAAGTATAAATGACCGATCAGCATAAAAATGTTTCTCTTGCTTAAAATAATGGGTAAGTTACTCTCAAAAGTCCGCGAAGAAATGGAAAAATAAGAAAATAGAAGGGGAAAAAAGAACAAAAAGAAGAGAAATTCGAAAGAAATATGCTCTTTTCTTCCTGTTCTTTTTCCTGCTCTTTTTCTGTTTTTTTATTTAATTTCTCTTTTCTTTTAAAAGGGCGAAGGCTCCAAGACCTGCAACAAATACCGAGAGTGCCTCAAATCCGGGAATTGTAGACTTCTTCTCTTCTGGCTCTGCTTTCTGAGGCAGAGCTGTATAGTTATTATAATTGTAAATAGAAACTCCAAGAAAAGCAGAATCATTCGAATAATAATCTGCCAGGCCAGCAAAGAGTTCCTGTATTGAAAGTTTATCTTTAAAGCCCTCTTTCACGGAGATTTCAATTACCCCTTTGGAACCTGCACCTCTTATCTCCCCCATCTCGAGAGCAACAGCATCAACAATATCTGACAGGGAGTTAAGCTCTTCAGTTTCATCAGAATAAGCCCTTATAACGAAATAATCGACAAAAGGAGCGATTTCCTCAATCTGCGACGCGGTATAATTAAGCGGAAGACTTGCTGAGATGGAGATGTTCTCTCCGGTTCCTCGATGCTCGGTATCAAAAAGTTTTCCATAATCAACGTCGCTTTCTTTTGGAGAGGGTTTTACGTAGATATCGATTCCGTCAAAGGGTGCAAGGGACTTCCCATTATAATCAAGTACTGTGTTCAAGGAGGCCTTACAGGCATCTTCAGATCCCTTTTCTGTGCAATTCAGGTCTTCCAGAATCACTGCATGTACGGAGACTCCGTTTTCATGGGCCATTTTCACAAAGCGCTCGGATTGCCATACGTCCTCGCTACTTACATTGAGGAAAATAGTGTTTATACCTGAGGAATTAAGTTCCTTTGCAAGGGCAGGGAAGTCGAACCTGTATGGGGAAGAAAGTTTAATTCCGGAAATACCGACATCGTATTGAGGGAACTGCACATTTGGGGCACCTGCCTCTTCCTGGCTCAGATTTTTCTGTGCCTGTGCAACCTCCCCGGGATTAGAGTTTTCGGAATTCAGCTGAGATCCGGGCGTGGCTTGAGATTGAGAAACGACTTCCGGGACAGAAATAACCTCGGGTTCGGAAATGTTTTCAGATATGTTTTCAGATATGTTCTCCGAAATGGGTTCTGCCGAAATATTGGGCTCTAACTGAGTTGAAACAACGCTGGCCGTGGGTTCGGTTCCGACAAACTTGCGAACCAGCACGTAGTCAACTGCCATATAGCCCGTATTCTTCGAGGCGTCCTTGTAGGAAGCAGCATATAGATAAACGTGCATTGGGAAAATGGTGACAGAATCATTTGAGGCGTAGTCCATTCTCGAGTCCCGCACACCGTTTTTAAACCAGGCTACTTTGCGAGTATTGTTTTCCTCATACCATGCAACCCCTGAGACATACCATTCTCCTTCAGGAACACTCACGTCAGTAAGGTCAAAGAGATTATTTCTTTCCTTCCTGTAAGCTGTTTCCCAGCCCACACGGCTTTCATTGGCAAGCTCTGTCTTATGCTTTATCTCGTTTTTTCTGCTGTCTACCTGGTCTACGAAACCCTGCCACAGCATAGGCCCTCTGTTATCCGTGCCTGTGGTAACTTTCATTCTCTTGACCACAAACATAGAATCAACGTTAAAACTGTCTTTACTGTAAATCATAGAGGAGTCATAAGCATGGACCTTGGGAGCTGAAACGTTACAGATTCCATTTTGGACTTCGACCATGCCGCCGCCTGCACTTTCAGCGTACCAATTAAGCCCGTTAAGATTGTTGCCATCAAAATTATCGAAAAAATCAAATGTGTTTTCTCCACTGCTTGCAGCCGTGACCCCAGGATTTCCATATCTCAGGAGGATTTTACTGGTTCCGTTTGCAGGGAGCGACGGAATTTTGACCCAGATAACAGCTTCCTTATTTTCAGGGTCCCACGTTTCAATCCAGTAATTGAGCGTTTTGTTCCCGTAAGAGAATCGAATGTCTGAGCCATCACTTTTTGCCTTTGAAAAGTCAAAGTTAGAAGAGTTCAAACCGATAGGGACGGGGTATTCTGTAAGGTTTTTGCCTGCATTCTCAGTAATGAGAACCATCTGGGAGTTATTCCATGGGTTATCGCCTGAGGACGGAGTCCAAATATCATCTATGCTAGCCAGGGCACAGCCTGTGAATAAAAATATCAAAACCACAAAAGCAATCCCGCATACGGTAAATCTGTTTTCCATATTTTGCAGCCTCTCGTAAGCCATTTCTCAAACCCGATCAGGTATTAATTTCAAGACCTTGAAAGATAATGATTATTAACCCAAAAACAATAAACCTTCATAAATACATGTCTAAATCATAACGATAATGATATTAGTAATTGTGATAAAAAGAATCTCGAAAAATGATTAAGCCCGGAAAGAACAGGAATTCCGAAACTATAATAAAGAATCTTTGCAATTACAGTTTCAATGACGCTTTTATCCAGTACCGAACTGAGAAAACTTGTACAGGCAACACCTTCTTTGCTTGAAAATGCAGTTGATATAGAAACCCAGATCCAGCCTAACGGGCTTGAACTCACCCTGAAAGAGGTAAAAACAATAGAAGGTCCCGGAGCTGTGGATTTTGATAATTCGGAGAGAAAACTTCCAGTTGGAAAAACCCTCGAATTCGGCAGTGATGGCTGGATTTGCCTTCCTGAGGGGATTTATAAGGTACTTTTCAATGAGATTGTAAATATTCCTATGAACCTGGCCGCAATTGCAAAGCCGAGGTCAAGCCTTATTCGATGCGGGGCTACTCTTGAAACCGCAGTATGGGATGCCGGATACAGGGGACGAAGTGAGTCATTGCTGGTAGTTTACAACACTGCAGGCTTCAAGCTAAAGAAGGATGCCCGAATTATGCAGCTCTTATTCTATACTCTGGACGCGGAAGTAGAAAAAGGATATTCAGGTATGTACCAGAACGAAAACACAAAATGAATTTTCAAAAAAAGCTTTTTAGCCACCTGTTCATGAAGGCCAGACTCATGCTGTATAAGCAAAAGAAATAATTAAGCCGGCATCCTTAAAAAATACAGATAAAGTATATATTGTCTAATCCGCAATATCAAAGGCTATGAGCACTATAGGTAAATCCGTGAGGATGGAGCGTATATTCAATCGAAACACCGGTAACGCCATTATTATTCCTATGGACCACGGAGTTAGTGCAGGTCCAATTGAAGGGCTTAAAAACCTTCAGGAAGCTGTAAACAGGGTTGCCGAGGGAGGGGCAAACGCCGTGCTCGGGCATATGGGGCTTGCCAAACACGGACACAGGGGATACGGGCATGATGTAGGTCTTATAATCCACCTATCAGCTTCAACTTCCCTTTCCGTTGATCCGAACCATAAAGTTCTGGTAACAACCGTGGAAGAAGCTATAAAAGTCGGAGCTGATGCAGTGTCAGTCCATATTAACATAGGGGCTGAGGATGAGTATGAGATGCTACAGGGTCTCGGTTATGTGGCAGGAAAATGTGATGAATGGGGACTCCCGCTCCTTGCCATGATGTATCCGCGCGGGAAAAAAGTTCGATCCGAATATGATGTGGATGTCGTAAAACATGCAGCCAGAATTGGAGCTGAGCTTGGGGCAGACATAATCAAGACAAATTACACAGGAAGCCCTGAGACTTTTAAAGAAGTGGTTGACGGATGTCCGGTGCCTGTTATTATAGCAGGCGGTCCGAAGATGAACTCTGAACAGGAATTGCTGGAAATGATTGAAGGGTCTCTTAAATCCGGAGGGCGGGGCGTTGCCATAGGAAGAAACGTTTTTCAGGCACAGGACCCTACAGGGCTTGTCCGGAGAATTGCAAAAATTGTTCACGAGGGCGTGAGTGCGGAAGAGTTAGGGAAAATGGGCAGGTAGGCCTGAAGGAAAAGCCTGTCGTATAACTAAAAACTGAATTTGATAACCGGACAAAAAGAAAAAAGCGAGAAAAAGAAAATTTATTCATTCCAGTGGAAATGAAAGGGATATTATATTTCAGAAGGAAAGACCCATCAGAGAGATAATGAATAAAAATAAGGAATCTAAATAAGGCTTTAGTTAAGTTTCAGAAAAAAGAAATAATACTTGGCCAAAAATTTAAATTTAAGACCCTTGATCCACTTTAAATCTCTCATTTGAAAGTTATTTTTCAGTATTTTGTTCCCTTCTCTGAATTTTATGTTCTTTTTTAATGTTATTACCCTTAAAACCATAATTTTAATAATAACTATCAGGAATATTGTTTCAAGCCTATAATTTAGAATAAAAGAAAGTATCTCTTTTTACAGTAAATACTTTTTTCCTGAATATTTCTTATGCTCGATGAAAACATTGAGTTGAACTGTGATTCGCATATATATATTCCATGAAAAATAGGCTATTAATTCATAGATTGCAGTGGAAATAAGGGGGTATTGAAGCTTTCATGGAGGGGAATAAAATCATAAGAGTGAATGCGTTTATGTAATTAAATATTTATGTATAGTTGGGGGGTTTAAGGGGTAAAGAGGCAGACGAAAATACCTCAGGGCCCTTAACAATCGCATCAAAACGGAAAAGAGAAACCCGCCTTGCATACAAATTAAAAGATAAGAGATACATTGAATATATATAGACAACAAACAAAAATGAGAGAAATGAAAGAAACAATGATAGTAAAAAAAATTTACCTGCAAAATATTCCAGTGGAAATAAAGGGGTCCCTCTGAGAAGAAGTCAAAGCAAATTAAAAAATGCTGAAGGCTTTTATAAATATGTAAAATAATTTTTTGAGTTAAAAATTAAAATTAGAATGAAAATCTTTGGAAATTGAATATAAAAAATAGGATAACCGTGGAGAAAAATTAAACTTTTATAAAAAATAATTAAGGCGACGTTCGAAACTAAAGGTCGACAAAAGGAACAAGATCACAGCCTGTACATTTCAGGCACATGGTTCTTGCAAGTTTTGGATTAAGCCTGTATTTCTTCAGGACCTCAGCTTCGATCCTTGCAAGCTTTAAAAGGCGCTCAGGAGACGGGCGTTCTGTAAAACAGTCTCCAACTCTCAGAGGATGCGGATTTACCGGCCGAAGGATCGGAATCACTCCCATTTTTGCAAGAACTTCGATCCCATTCCTAACAGAATCATCACTTTCTCCAAGCCCGATTATAAAATTACTGAAAACCCTATTTTTTCCGAAAATATTCACAGCGTCCTTGAGTTGATCCAGGATATATTCGAGGGTTAGGTCCCCGCAAACCGTTTGGAAGATCTCATTGTCCATGGTTTCAACATTGTACTTGACTTCGGAAACACCTGCGTCATAGAATTTTCTGGAACAGCCTTCTGTAGGGTAAACCGAAACTCCAATAGGAACATTGTATTTTTTGAGAGCAGGAAGCAGTTTGAGTACACGTTCCACTTCTCCTTCGATTGAGGTTTCAATTCCTGAGGTGAGTGAGATGGCTTTCAGATTTCCTGCCTGCAAAACCTCATTAATTATACTCAGGACTTCCTCCTCACCCTTAACATGCCCTTGCAATTTGGGCACAGGGCAGTATTTGCAGTCAAATATGCACCTCTCGCTGAGGGTTATGAAAGCCTGATCAGGACAGTGGGCAGGGGCAGGCTCAAGTTTTCCCCGGGCAAGTTCTTTTCTTTCATAGAAAAGCGCAACATTTCCTTCGCCTTCTGCCCTTAAAATGGAAAGTGGAGAGTCTTTTTTTATGCTGAGCCTTACCCGTTTTTCTCCTGACGTGAAGAATACGGAACTTGTACCTGCTCCTGGGCCCGCAGTGGAACCGCGAGCCTTTGGGATAAGTGAAGGATCTACGGAAACTGAACCTATAGAAATAAGGAAAGCCTTAATTTCCGGCGTAATCGGCTTGCTTTGCATGCAAATATTCCTCAAAATAATTATTTTTATGTAGCTCCGGTCTTTTCTTTCATTTTTACGAAGATGTATATAAATTATTCTTTTAATATAATTTAGATTGTACTTCTCCAGCTTCAACACCAGAAAATTATTTTCACAGACATGAAACTTGTCTTGTTAAACCTGAAATTTAGGCTTGATATATATTCTGCAAATTTAAGTTCTAAAGCCGGAAAAAGTTGTTCATACCTGAGCGTCAATTGAACTTCAGGATTAACTGAAATAAAAAGAAGATTCAAAAGCCTTATTTTTACAGGGCATAAGATAATGTTATAGAGGTAACATAACGTTAAAATAATGAACTAATGTTATAATAACATGATAATATTAGAGAGATAAAATAACAATATATGTTAAAAATATTATATACAGTCAGTGAGTAGTATAACTTGCGTTCTCATCTTTTCAACACCCCACTAGTTAAATATCTACTCCACAAAAAAAGGGATAAAAAGGAAAGGGAATAAACAATAATAAAAACTCGCAACCCGTGAGTCCAGTACCTCAGTATCTCTTCCCACACAAAAATAAAAAAAATCTCTTAGCCGTTCGGAACTTCCAGGTTCTTGGATGAGAACGCAAATCTATTTTTAAAAAAAATTAGTATCCTCTTCAAATTCAAGGGAGAATTTTTCAACCAGAAAAGTATGCAACAATTTT
>NZ_JAVKPK010000096.1:0-10968 GCF_031461075.1 Methanosarcina baikalica
CTATTAGCTAAATTCCCAATTTTTTCATCTTTTTCTACTGCTGAATTTTCTCATTTTTCATCTTTATTTTGTTATGTACTAAACATCTTAGTACTTACCCACCCTAAGTGCTCACATATCTTTCTTGTGGATTTCTTTTTGTAATATTTTTTCATTCAAATTAGTTAGATTTTCTTTGAGTACCATAAAGAGTGTATTAAGCAATTTGATGGTTATATTCCATAAGTCTTTTAACTAAAACTGGTTTTACCTTATCTATATGAATGAGCAGGGTCTTTCTGAAAAAGAAATATTTTCCTATTTGGAAAATGTAAAGTCAGAAGATACGGACTACTATAGGGTTTTGAGTTCGATGTGCACTCACCCTCATAAAATCGCTGTTGAGGCTCACAGGCTCTTTATTGAGGCTAACCTGGGCGACCTGGGACTTTTTGCAGGCGCTCACAGCCTGGAAAAAGAAGTGATCATGATGTTAGGGGAACTTCTTCATGCTCCGTCTGTCAAAATTCCTGTGGAAAAGGCCTGTGAAAGTTCGGTTTGCGGTTACCTTACGACAGGAGGCACTGAATCCAATATCCAGGCTGTCAGGGGCATGAAAAACGTCATAACTGCAGGAAAGAAAGAATTAGGGAAAATTCCCAATATAGTCATTCCCGAATCGGCTCATTTTTCATTTGATAAAGTCGCCGATATGATGGGTATTGAAGTCCGAAGAGCTCTTTTGGATTCTGAGTTCAAAGTGGACCCTGCCTCTGTGGAGAGTCTGATGGATGCAAATACTATAGGGCTCGTAGGGATTGCAGGAAACACGGAATTTGGCCAGATAGATCCTGTCGAGGAACTCGCAAAACTTGCTCGTCAACATGAAATTTTCCTTCACATCGATGCAGCTTTCGGAGGCTTTGTGATCCCATTCCTTGAAAATCCCTATCCTTTCGATTTCAAAGTCCAAGGCGTTACATCCATTGCAATAGATCCTCATAAAATGGGCCTTTCCACAATCCCATCAGGTGCCTTGTTGTTTAGGTCTCCTTCTTTCCTAGATTCCCTCAAGGTAAGTACTCCATATCTTACCACGAAGGAGCAGTTTACTCTTACAGGTACCCGAAGCGGGGCTTCAGCTGCTGCCACATATGCTGTTATGAAGCATTTAGGCCGTGAAGGATACGTTAAAAATGTACAATATTGCATGCAGCTTACCGCAAAATTGGTTGAAGAAGCTCGAAAACTCGGTTTTGAACCTCTGCTCGAACCTGTAATGAACGTAGTTGCCCTGAGAGTTCCGAGCCCTGACCTTGTCCGGGATCAGCTCCTCAGGAAATTCGGCTGGAACGTCTCAATTACCCGTACCCCTAGATCTCTTCGCTTGGTTCTGATGCCTCACAATACAGCCCGAGACGTCGAAGAATTTCTCCAAGATCTAAAAAAAGTAACAGCAGAACTTTAAAACCATTAATTAAAAACTTTAAAACTATTAATTATCCTTTTTAACCTGATATTTCCTTTTAATTCCTTTGTATCCACTTGTATTTCCCTTTAATTTCCTTTAATTCCTTTAATTCCTTCAATTTCTTTGTATTCCTTTGTATTCCCTTATATTTCCCTTTAATTTCCTTTAATTTCCTTTAATTCCTTTGTATTCCCTTGTATTTCCCTTACATCTCTGTCTCTATATTTTTTCGATATTTGCTAATCTGTTAATCATGCACAAGCAAATATCTATAATATTATTGCCAAATAGCAGATGGGATAAGTTATTTTTATGAGGAAAACTTTATAGAGGGAACTTTATAAATAGAACTAACGCGCCAACCTCCTATTTGCCGATAATTAATAGGCATTTGCAAAAATACTCTGGATTTAATGCTTAAAGTTCATATTTCAGGTTAAGGTTTATAAATTAAATAACTTAAAAATTCATAATTTAACAAAGATATAATAAGCTAGGAGTTTTTTAATAAGCTAGGAGTTTTTTAAAATTCAAATTTACCGTTTTATCATGTACTTTATATTATAGAAATAAGTATGGGGGCGTTTATTTCATGAAATCTTCATTGAAAATAGGAAATGTAATGGGTATACCTATCAAACTGCACATAACTTTTCTTCTGATACTGCCCATATTTGCTTATGTGTTTGCGATCAACCCGCAGCCTTTTGGTTTTGAGGGAGTTGAGCCGCCTATCACGAGGTATGCGCTTTCAGTCCTGACTGCTATTCTGCTTTTTGCTTCAATTCTTTTACACGAACTTGCACACTCCTATATGGCAAGGCGTTACGGGGTCAATATTGAGAGCATCACTCTCTTCCTTTTTGGAGGGGTATCAGCTATGGAAGAAATGCCCAGGAAACCCGGACAGGAAGCAAAAATGGCCTTTGCCGGACCTTTTACGAGCCTTGTAATAGGCTCTATCTGTCTCCTTATATATGGAAATTTTATTTCCCCCAACCCTTCACTTTCTCAAAGCCCGGTATATTTTATTCTCTGGATTCTTGGAGCCATGAACCTCATACTCGGGATCTTCAACCTGCTGCCTGCTTTTCCAATGGACGGGGGTAGAGTACTCCGCTCCTTCTATGCAAGAAAAATGTCTTATGTGAAAGCCACACAGAGCGCAGCAGCTGTCGGGAAGTTTTTTGCCATTCTAATGGCAATTTTCGGAATTCTTATCGGGAATCTGTGGTTCCCTCTGATCGCGCTTTTTATTTACGTCGGCGCATCTGAAGAGGAACGTTCTACTCAGGCCGAGGTAACTCTCGAAAATATCATGGTCAGGGATATCATGACAAAAAATGTTGTTTCCGTTAATCCTTCCATGAGCATTGAAGACCTGGTCCAGTTTATGTTTGAGAAAAAACACATGGGTTATCCTGTAATAGAGGGAGACAGCCTGAGAGGAATCGTAACCTTTACTGACATCCAGCGTGTTCCATATCTTGAACGCCCTGTTGCCCTGGTCTCGGATATTATGACAAAAGATATCATATCCGTACCTTCGGATGCGCAGGCCAGCGATGTCCTTAAGCTGGTTTCGTCTAAGAACATAGGAAGGGTTATAGTCGTTGATAACGGGAAGGTTGTAGGAATCCTTTCAAGAACAGATCTTGTACGAATCTTAAAACTCAGGTCAGAGTAATATTTAAAATGTTTCCTCATCAAAGGAATTTATTAACCTGAAATTTATTAACCTGAAATTTATTAAAAGGGGTTTTATCAAAAGAAATTATATCAAAAGATATTTCTTTCTTAAGTTCTTTATGAATAGGGACATCTAAAGAAATATATCAAATATGTTTATAAATCTTTATATAAAATACTGATTATAGAAATAGTGGTGAAAATTCTAAAGGCAGCAAAATATAAATCCCTGGCAGGTAATTACCACCAGTTAAGTTTGTAGCTCGGTTATTTATAGCTCGGTTATTTATAGCTCGGTTATTTATAGCTCGGTTATTTTACGTGGAGAGCTCAATTATTCCTGCGATTAATACAATCCTTTAAGTGATGTATTCTCATTCATCATTTCTAATTCGTCGCAGCAGAGAGATTAGCAATGGACAAACCTGAAATTACAGATTCTCAGGACAAGGATCCTGACTACAGTTTTCATAGTTCATCTCAGGAGTCAATATATTCTATGGACAAACTCGTGACCGAATCCGCAGAAAGTTCTATTTCTGTTGGAAAGTCTAAACTTTCTGATTCTTCAATTACCATGCAAGAGGAAGATAAAATTTCTGTGCCGGTATCCAAAGTAGATGCAGGCGATAGTGAAGCAAAGCTTGATATAAATTCCGAACTGGTTGCAGAATCTATTCCTGATTCAGCTTCGGAAATCTCAATTCTTTCACCATTCCAATTTCCAGATGAGCATCAGGCCGAATTCAAGCCTTCAAAAATTGTGCTTATAGGGACAGCTCATGTTTCGGAAAAGAGTGTTGCTGAGGTCAAGGCTGCTATCAGGAATTTGAAACCAGATGTTGTAGCTGTCGAGCTCTGCAGAGGACGTTATGATGCCCTGAAGGGAAACGTGCAGGAAAGTCAGGTTCCTATCAAGGAAATTCTCTCTGAAGGGAAAATCTACTACTACCTTATTCACTGGCTGCTTGCCTATATGCAGAAAAAGATCGGCGATGATATGGGTGTAAAGCCCGGAGCTGAGATGCTTTCTGCGATCGAGGAAGCTGAATCTGTCGGGGCTAAAGTTGCCTTAATTGATCGGGACATCCACGTGACGCTTCAACGTTTCTGGGGAAAGATGAAATTCCTGGAAAAAATCAAGATGATTAGCTCCCTGGTAGGTGGCCTTATAGGAATCGGGAAAGGAACCGAGATAGATATTGATCAAATCACAGAACAGGATGTTGTGACTGCCCTTGTAAGTGAACTCAGGGGATTTGCCCCGACCGCGGCTGAGGTTCTCATTGATGAACGGGACGCATATCTTGCAGGAAACATCCTCAAGGTCGCTGCAGGCGGAAACAAAACTGTCGTTGTGGTGATTGGAGCTGGGCACAAACCTGGGGTAATGAATTATCTAAAAAATCCTAAAAGTGTCCCCCCCTTGAATAATCTTATGGAGATTCCTAAGAAGCGTATCGGCATTGGCAAAGTTATTGGCTTTGGTCTTGTCGGTCTTATATTTGCATTTTTCTTGTTACTGCTCTTTTCAGGCGTTTCGCTGAAGACCCTTTTGATAGCTTTCGGATGCTGGTTCATTATCACCGGGACCTTGAGCGCAGCCTGTACTCTGCTTGTAGGTGGTCATCCTTACTCAGTTATAACTGCTTTTTCGGTTGCCTGGCTAACCACTCTGCATCCGTTGATCGCTGCAGGCTGGTTTGCTGGCCTTGTAGAAGCAAAACAACGAAATCCTACCACAGCAGATATAAAAGCCCTTGGAGGGATAGAGACCTTCAGGGAGATGTTCAAGAATAAGTTCATGCGGGTTCTCCTTGTCGCAAGCTTCGCAAATATCGGAAGTGCAACAGGAGCTGTCGTTGCAGCTTATGTCATGATGAGGGTTACTGGCCTTGGCCCTATGGATATTCTCCATGCCGGCTTCACTGCGCTTGGGCTTTGAAATACTCTAAGAGGACTCTAATAGAGTCCCTGAAGTCCTGATAGAGCTGAAACAGCCTGCAATAGAATAGTACTTTTTTATTTCATAGTTTCAAAAATCAGTCAGGGAAGCTAAACTTCCCTTTTTTTGCTTTTCTTTTTAATTAACTTTATTGCATCTCTGTCCGTTTTCTTACTGTATCTTTACTCTGTAAAGAAGGAATTGTAAAAGGGAAGCTGCGTAAGAGAAACTTGCAAGAGAAATTTGCAAAAGAAGTTTTCAAGAGAAACTTACAAAGAAATAAAAAGAAAATACAAATAAATTTACAAAATAAATTTTCAAAAGAAACTTACAAAAGAAACTTACAAAATAAATTTTCAAAAGAAACTTACAAAATAAATTTTCAAAAAAAACTTACAAAGAAATAAAAACTAAAATACAAAAAAGAGTTAGAGCTCAGAAGAGCTCGTGCAATTTGAACTGATATTTCCCGAGTTTTCCGCCGTAGTTTCCTGCGGATATTTTCTTGATGCCCGGAACAGTTACAGCGGCTTTAATTCCTGCTTTCATGGCAGCTTTTATACTCTCTTCATCGAGCCCATTAATAACGATTTCATAAACAGCATTGACATCTGCCGGAATTTCGGTGTTCTCAACCTTAGTTTTTATGGAGGGGCAGAATTTCTCATTAGCAGTAGCTTTCAGGAACTTGTATTTGTTTGCTCCGGATTTGGAACCACTAGCTACAATGCCGCCCGGAAAAGGGGTAATTGTGCCTTCAAGCTCTGTAATTACGTCAACAGCAGCTTCGGCTGCTGTCAGGGCACTCATCTGGGAGTCTCCGAAAATAAAGAAATTTCCACCTGCAATTCCCGTTACAGCTCCTATATTTTCTTCGGTCAGGAAATCCCCTTCCATTATAGGGATTCTATATACTTTGCGACCTGCGATTTGGGTTTCGGACTCCATACCATCTCCGAAGAATTTGAGTTTGAAGCCCACATTAAACTGTTTTTCAGCCTCAGGAAGCCCGTTGAAGACTGCAGTTGTAGGGGCCGTAAGTACACACTGTCCAATCCTTTCAAGCAACTGCTCTTCCAGGCCTTCGTATTTGAAAGTACATATCTGGATGTAAACTCCAGGCCTTCCATCAGGGGTTTCACTCGGGCTCGCTAACCTTTCAATTCCTGCTTCTGCGGGACACATTATAACTGATGTCCCAAAACCGGTTGCTTCAGTAGCTGCCACAAGGGCCCAACGCTTGGTAACTGCTGTTATGAGCACCCGTGAAATCTTGATCGGAAACGCTTCTGCATATGTGTCTTCGATTTCTACTCCATTGATTTCTATAAAAATCCCTCATTTGCTTATTATTGTTATCTTGCAATTAGTTTACGAATAGTCAGGTTTGAACTTTCCTACTTTTTCAGTCCTCTATAATCTTTCGGAACCTTCCAGATACCTTACAGAACAACATAGAATCCAGATACCTTACAGAACAACATAGAATATAGTACTTACTCAAAGTTTTACCTAATCTTAGACATACACTTAAAGTTTTATGCTACTTTTATCTTTTCTGCTTTATTAATGGGGTTAATAATATCAATTATAATATTTATATCAACTATATAATTTTTCAGAGAAAAGTTGAAGAACCGAAAATTATCTTCTCAATAGGCTTTAAAATATCTCTTAATAGGAGTTCAAGATCTTCTTCAATGTGGATGAGTGTCCCTAGAACCGGGGATTTCGAAACATGTGTTTTTTCCGGTATGTCTTCAATTAGTTCAAATTTTGCATCCGGAACCGTTGTGTATACAGGGCCATTTGTTAGCTTATAGGGGGAGTTGCCGCATTACTATCCCGATATTTCCAAGCTCTTTGAGGACCCCTATCCATATTCACTTAAATTCATGAGATTTTTGATTTCTTCCATAAATGTCCCTTGAAATTTCTTTTATGTACAGGCGCTCTCTTGTATTGTAAGGCTTAAAAAGGTCGGGCGCAGTCCCAAGCAGTGTTTCTGCCTTTCCTATTACAAAAAAACCTCCTTTTTCCAGGGCTTGATAAAAATTAAACTGCAATTGTTCCTGAATTTCCTTTTTAAAATATATCATTGCATTTCGACAGATAATAATATCAAAATGATTTATTGTAGGGCCTGATATCAGATCGTGATGCTTGAAATGCGTTATATTCCTCAACTGGTCGATTACCTGATATACTTCTCCCTGCTTCAAGAAATATTGGTTCTTAGTACCCGCATCAACATTTTTAAGCGAATTTTCACTGTATATACCCTTTCTGGCTTTTTCAAGGCTCTGAGCATCAATATCCGTACCTATTATTCTTATTCTATACTTATTAAAATCCTTTTTCAGAACCCTGTGCAGCAGGATAGCAAGGGAATAGGCTTCTTCTCCTGCTGCACAACCCGCACTCCAGATTCGGATTGATTGTATCAGTGATTCTGATCTGTGTTTAACAATAGAAGGAATAATCTCCTTTTCGATTATCCTGAAGGTTTCGGGATTTCGGAAAAATTCACTGACGTTTACAGTAAGCGTCTCAACCAGATATCCATATTCCCGCGGATCCTTTTTCAAAATCTTCAGATACGCTCCATAACTCTCGGAATTGGTAGCTCTTACGCGTACGTTAATCCTGCGCCTGAAATGAGCCTCTTTGTAGTATTCACAGTTAAATCCAGTGTTTTCAGTAATGATTTTCTTTAACAGCTCAAAGCCCGGATCTTCCTCCAAGTTTCTACCCTCAGTTTTATATGGTTTCAAATCAGGGAGTTAACATCAATTATTAAAACAACGTTTCCGTCGCCCAGAATTGTAGCTCCTGCAAATCCTCTGGTATTCTCGAGAAGTCTACTTTTAAAGTTTTTTACAATTACTTCCTGTTTTCCAAGCAATTGATCCACAACTATTCCAATTAATTGCCCAAATTTTTCAACAATAACTATAAAAATGTTTTTTTCTTCCTGAATAGGTAGTTGGAACACCCTCTGCAACCTCAGAAGCGGGACAATTTTATTATTTATTATAATAGCTTCTTCTCCTTTGATATGCCTGACTTCCCGCGTGCTGATTTTGATATTTTTTATTATACTTGTGAAGGGAATTGCATATCTTTCCTTTCCGACTCTTATTAGCATAGCCTGATAAACAGCAATGGTTAAAGGCAGTTTCAATTCGAACATGGAACCAAAACCGGGTTTCGACTCGACTTTTACGGACCCTCCAAGGCGCTCAATTTTGTTTTTTACAACATCCATTCCAATTCCCCTTCCGGAGATATCAGTAACGATGCTGGAAGTGCTGAAGCCGGGAGTAAAGATCAACTGCATTGCTTCCCTTTCCTGAAGCTGTTCCGCCTTCTCTCTGGAGAGAATTCCTTTTTTTAATGCAACTTTTAGAATTTCTTCTGTGTCTATTCCGCGTCCATCATCTTCTATTTTGATAAGGGCAACGTTTTCCTGCCTTAAAGCTGTAATCAGTATCGTGCCAGTCTCTTTTTTCCCAAGTTCTGCACGTCTTTCCGGGACTTCGATTCCGTGGTCAACTGCATTTCTTAACAGGTGAACCAGAGAATCCCCAATTTCTTCAAGGATGGCTCTATCGAGCTTAATTTCTTTCCCTTTGATTATAAAATCGATTTCTTTATTTTGCGCACGTGCAAGGTCTCTTACCATTCTGGGGTAGATATGGGTGATATGATCCAGAGGTACCATCCTTACCTCTATTACTTCCTCCTGGAGTTCTCTAGTTAGCTTGTAGAACTCAGAAAGTGCAAGTTCCAGTTCCTTAGATTTCAGGTTGCCTGTAAGCTCTTTAATCCTACTTCTGTTAATCACGAGCTCGCCAACAAGATTCATCAATTTATCGAGCTGTTCTGTACTAATTCTTGAACTCTGGATATTTTTTATTTTGGGATTGAATTTTGGTGAAACACAGGTCTTACCTTCTCTTTTAGCTTCAAACATTCCTTTTCCAGTTTCATGAATTTCTCTTTCAGCCTCGTAAACTTCTTTTTCAGTTTTATGAATCTCTTCTTCAATTTGATAAACAATATTTGAAATTCTTTCAGTCAGTCTGGCTTCTTCAGTATTTGGAATTTTCTGCTTTTGATTGTTTTCTATTTCTACAAATAGAAGCACATCTTCATCTTTTTGAATGCAGGATTTTTCTGGAAGCTCATCCACAGCCTTTAAGGTTCTCAGCACTTCACGGGTATCAGGATAAGATTCGTATTTATTACCGGTGTCTTTTTTTCTTTTTTCAAGTCCATTTCCCTTATCCTCGCACGCATTTTCTACAAGCTCCTCAAGGGAATCCACACATATGAAAAGAATGTCAATTAAAGACGAAGTAAGTAGAAGTTGCCGTGTGCGCAGTCTGTCTATCAGACTTTCCATTTCATGCGTTAACTCGACAATTTCTTTGAATCCCATCGTTGCAGCCATGCCTTTGAATGTATGGGCTGCACGAAATATCGTATTCATTTGTTCCGTATTTTTAGGATCTTTCTCAAGCGCCAGCAGGGAATCGCTCATTTCTTTGATGTATTTTTCAGACTCTGCCTTGAAAATGCCCATATATTTTGACATATCCATAATTTTCCCTGCCTGTGTGAAAGTTCGTATTTTTCTTTTTTCTCGTATTTTTCTTTTTCGAATGATTTTTCAATACAGAAATCCAGTACGAAGAATTAACCTTTAAATTAGACGGTTTTTTAGTTCGAAAAGTCAGTCTATTATTTTTATAATTTTTTCGGCCATTTCATCCAGAGGGAGCACAAAATCTGCCAGCTTTCGCCTCATAATTTCTCCTGGCATCCCGTAAATTACACATGAGCTTCGGGCTTCAGCAATTATTTTCCCTCCCATTTTTTTGATTTCTTCAGCCCCATCCGCACCATCGCAGTTCATCCCGGTCAGGATCAGGGAAATGACTTTGGGGCCGTAAATCGGGGCAATAGACCTGAAAAGGATATTTACTGACGGCCTTGATCCAAGTTCTTTCGGGCTGCAGGACAGGTGTACCACTTCTTTTTTGTGATAGTCTACTATCTTCTGTACGATTTCCATATGATAGTTTCCAGGGGCCAGGAGTACAGTTCCTTCCTCTACTGTATCTCCTTCCTGCGCCTCTTTTACCCTGAGAGCCGATTTCGAATCAAGCCTTTTAGAAAGAGATGCTGTAAAACCTGCAGGCATGTGCTGTACCACCAGAACTGCAGCAGGGATGTCTGCAGGAAATGAACTTATAAGTTTCTCCAGAGCTCTTGGGCCTCCTGTAGAAGCACCTATTGCAAGAACGTTTCTTATGGAAACTATTTTTTCCAGAGACTTTCTTTCTTCTTTTCTTTCTTTTTTTTCATTTATTTCAGACTTTTCAAGTTCGCGATTTCGCATGCATTCCAGGTTTTCAAGGTTGGCTTTTGCAGCTGTTCTGACTTTTCTGCAAATTTCTCCTGCCATTTCTGGCATGCTCTGGCTGAGAATTCCTTCAGGTTTCTGGATCACATCCACTGCCCCATATTCAAAGGCAGTAAACGTAATCTCTTCAGCTTTCTCCCCAAGGGCTGAAACCATTACTACAGGAACAGGACACTCCTTCATAATCAGGGCAAGAGTCTTAAGGCCGTCAAGAACAGGCA
This sequence comes from Methanosarcina baikalica, assembly GCF_031461075.1. Taxonomy (NCBI): domain Archaea; kingdom Methanobacteriati; phylum Methanobacteriota; class Methanomicrobia; order Methanosarcinales; family Methanosarcinaceae; genus Methanosarcina; species Methanosarcina baikalica. Next base: position 10,737 of record NZ_JAVKPK010000096.1, read on the forward strand.
TAACATTGTCTAAAAGAACGACATCAGGCGTTAGTTTCTCGATTTTTTCGAGACCGTCTCTTCCATTGACTGCAGTTCCTATAATCCTGATATCCGGGTCTTCACTGAGAATATCGGAAAGGAGCTTACGGATTAGAGCAGAATCATCTACTATGAGTGCGCGGATAGTCATCTCAAGCACTTTTTTGTTAGATATGAAGTTTGATTTAATAATCTGATTTAATAATCTGAT
>NZ_JAVKPK010000097.1:0-10278 GCF_031461075.1 Methanosarcina baikalica
TTAATGATTCTAATTGTTATTATTGTTTAAATTAATCTCAGAATCAAGCAGCTTCGAGTTTGTGCAAAGTGAAACATAATAGACAGGACTTTTATGCTACTGGTCTCAGAGCTCAACTGCGTAAGTTCTTTAGGCAAAATGGTGACCGAGTATAAAATACTTTTTAAATTTTTTAGTTTTATACTTTATTCGCTTAAAATAAGAATTTTAAAAATATTGTTTTATTCCAAAACCCATTTTAATTTTTTAATTTTTTGTAGTACAGTTATATCGTGTACGAATGGGTTACCATTTTACTTCAACTTTGAATTTGGTTCATTTCACATAACCATTCTACAGTACCAAAATGGAATTGGAGTTTACTTAACGTTTAACTTTTGCATCGCCTGCTATTATATCATGAATTTAACTTTCAGATGGTTTTGAATCTGCGAAATCATTTCAGGATGCAATAACTATATTGTAGGGGGTGAAATAGTGAGAAAAGTACTGATTATATTGATAATGTTGTTAGGCGTGTTCCTCGCAATAGGATGCGCGGGAAATAAACCGATAACTCCAAATGAAACAGGAACTCCAGAACAGGCTGTAACTCCGGCTGAAGTAGTTACTCCAACCAGAGAAAAGGCAATTGAAATACAAACTGCAACTGAAATGCAGAATGTGACCGAAAAATCGAAAATAAAGGAATATACACTTGAAGAACTTGCAGAGTACAACGGTAAAAATGGAAAAGCATACGTTGCCTATCAAGGTCAGGTCTATAATGTATCTGATAGTGATCTTTGGAAAAATGGCAGTCATAATGGATGCAATGCTGGGACAGACCTCACTGAAAAAATGGACAAAGCACCACACGGGGCTAAAATATTAAAGGATTATTCGGTTGTCGGAACTTTGAAAAAATAACATAACTCTGCAATCTAAGTTTAACTAGGGTTCTTTTAAACTCACTAACTCACTATCAAACTGAAGATTATTTATCTTTTATTCCATTAATTGAGGTGAATAATGGTTCCCTAAAAAAGTACACCTTATTTTCGGTCGTGTCCATGAGTCATTGATTAATTCCGAAAAAGCAAGTACATCCTCCACATTTGAATAAATTCCAGATAAATCCTTCTGCTTATGGTTTTCAATAACTCACGCCCACTACCTTATTTTCGATCTGACTTTATTTGAAAATAACTAACTTTCTATTCATTGGTCATCGGTTAAGGAATTTTCTTGCCTGTACGCTATCGATTTGGGAGCAAAAGTCAGTCCCAAATTTCGAAACCAATAACTAAAATCGATGCCCTGTTACAACTTCATATCAATGAATATTTTGGAGAACTGTTCTGGAAATAAGGCAATTTATCATGATTCCTCACTTAACCGAAGACGCATGACTTTCTATTTAATCTACGGAATAAGCTTTATAAGCTTTTAAATAATAAATCACTGTGGGATATTATAAGGGGAAATTTATAAAAAGGAAGATTTGGGAGCATAAATTATATGTTTGGGGACAATGAGAAAAAATTATCTAAGAAAAAGGATTTCTGGATAGAGTTTTTCGCAGGTCGGATAGATGGCGGCCACAGATCTTCAGCTGAGGAATTTCTTTCTATGGAAGCTGAGGAAAAGCTTTTCCATCTGAAGGGGGGTAAAACACTGCTTGACTTTGGATGCGGTGCAGGCGAACTACTTTCTTACTATGCTCCGGAATATGAGCAGCTCGTAGGAGTTGATTTTTCCGCATCCATGCTTGACGAAGCAAGCAAAAGAATCAGGGAACAAAAATGTGGGAATATATCGTTAATCCAGGCTGACGACAAAACTGTCTGGGACAAACTGGAATCCTCCTTTGATCGGATAACTGCAGCTGGAGTCCTTCAGTATTTAACATTGCAAGAAATTGATAGCTTTATCTTTAATGCATTAAGTCATCTTAATAAAGGGGGTAAAATAGTGTTTTTCGACATATTGGACCCCCGGTTATACCCGTTATGGAAAATAGGACTGTTCTCACAAGATGCAGACATCTTGAATATTTTACGCAAAATCGGTTTTGAGTTTAAGGTTATGTTATCGGCAAGCTTGAATAATCGCCCAAAAGATATTCTCGGGTTTGCCCACAGCCCCAATATAATTAAAAAGATAGCAAATAAATATAGTTTTGAAATTACTTTTGTACAATCAATGTATTACGAATACAAGTATCATGCAATAATATATTAGACTTAAAAGGCGCGTGGGAACCTCAGGATAAAAGTCTTAAAAATGGATCAAAATAAATAACTAAATAACTAAATAAATAACTAAATAAATAAATAAATAAATAAATAAATAGCACTATAAACTTTCGAGAAAATAGTGAGGGAGACGCTACCCCCTCCCTTAAATATTGTTTTTCCTTCAGCTTATATGCAGAAAGAAAAACGGCAAATAATTTACTTCCTTGCTTTAATCTTTGCAAAAAGCTGTTTTAAGGTGTCTTCGTTGCTCTGAGTGAACTCGAAAGGCGAACCCGTGAAAGGTTCAAAGTGCACTGGCACATCGTCAAGTCTGTAGAAGGTCCCGTCGCATTCCATAGCGTCAATGACTCCTGGGAGTACAACGTCCGAGGCAACTGTGGTCGGACAGGGAGCGATGTCCAAGCAGACCATGGGGATTTCGGCAAGGTAGGACGCACAGTCTGCAGGGATGTGACAAACAAGGTCAGCGCACATCACAAAGGCTGCGTCCACATCCTTTTCCCGGAGAAGGTCCACGGTTGTGAATTCTCCTGGGTTGTAACGCGGGTGCCCGCGTGTAAAGTCAAGCCCGAAAGGATAGCCGTACATGTAGGAGGCGACCTGATTAAAGCCTGCAACGTTACAGTGGCCTCGGAGAGCTCCAAGGGTGAACTTGGAATAGTTGTTCAGCTCCTTTACAAGATTCATAGCAATTTCGGCATTCCTGTGTTTCCCAATTGAGGAGGAAAGGCCAAGCCCTACTGAGATAGCTCCGAAGTTGCAATTCTTCATCATATCGAGCATCTCTTCCATCACAGGGATAGGAACTCCTGTGATTTCTTCTACCGACGGATGCGGAGTTTTTCCATGAAGCAGGGTGAGAAGCGCACTTATAAGTTCATAATCTGAGCCGGGTTTAAGTTGCACATGCAGATCTGAAGCTTCGGAAGTTGGAGTTTTTCTCGGGTCCACTGTGATAACTGTCCTGTCGAAACGTCCGCGTTTGGTCCAGTATCCACGCGGGAAAACCCCATATCTGGACATCTGCCGCGGCATGGATTCAAGAGGGTTGGTTCCCCAGTAGATTATGAGATCGCCCCTGTTTTTCTTCTGCCCTTCGGTTGCACCGACTTTTCCGGATTCCTGGATTCCCATTGCTGTTGGTCCGTGGCAGATAGTAGCATTGGAGTCAACAATCGCACCCAGATATTCCCCTATCTTGAGCCCAACTTCATGCGCTTCACAGGAGGTTTCACTGCCCATGAAAAGCAGGGGGCGTTTTGCCGAAATAAGGATATCTACGGCTTTTTCAAGAGCTTCATCCCAGGCTGCAGGTGTAAGTTTTCCTCCGCTCTTTATAAGAGGCTGCCTGAGCCTATGGGAACTTACAACTTCCTGAAATTTGGCATTTCCCATCTTACATGCGTTTTTAGCTTCAATCTTTCCGTCCCCGAATTCAACCTGGATATCATCACAGGCTGCCCCGCAGACCGGACAGACTATGTTTTTGAAAATCATGCTCACTGCCCTCCGACATAAACTTTCAACACTACATCTTCGGCGCTAAGAACCTTTTCTTCCGCGGGCTCGACTGTTACTGGGGCACCCTTATAGAGAGGGGACCCCGTAGAAAGGGTATCAGGATCGATGACAACATTCGACCAGATAGCTCTCGGCATAAACACATGCCCTGGACAAACCGAATCCGTACATTTCGTATAAACAACAATAGAATGTTTTCCGTCTCTGCTTGTTACTTTTACTTTATCAGGAGAACAAAGTGACGCAAAATCCACAGGAGAAATCCAGCAGGATGCACACTCCATAGTGTACTCTTCCGTGAACTTGTCCCCGCCTTTGGCAAGCCTGCCTTCTTCAATCGTACTTCCCGTAAGGAGTAATACTTCCATATATCTCACCTCAGAGCTCCGGGTTTGCGTCTGCAACCACGTAAAGCATTCCTTTCGCCCGCTTGCTGATCGCATAGTCCCCTGTAAACTTCTTAAATTCACCTATTAACTCAACCTCTCCCGAAGTGACTCTATTTTCCATAGATACATATTCGAAACCCGGAGAGAAGCGCTCTATTTTGCCCCCTATAACTATGGTGCCACCTGCCATTTCAGCGCCGACTCCACGAAGAGCTCTACCTTTCACAACTATGAGCCCGCCGTTCTGGCGGATCCCGCAGAAGCCTTCAACATTGCCATCCACAAGAATTTCCCCTCCGTCCATGCCGCCTCCGAGCTGATGCCGAGCCGAGCCTTCGATCACGATACGCCCGCCTTTCATGCCGTGCCATTTGCCTCTGTAAGCACAGCCCACATGATCTCCGGCATTGCCTTTAATGTGCAGGAGTCCACCTGTCATTTCCATACCTGCCCAGGAATCCGCATCTCCGAAAACAAGGATCTCGCCTCCTTTCATTCCGGTACCTACATGCATGCCTGCAGAACCCTCAATTTCGATTTTTCCTGCACTCATGCCTTCTCCGATCCTTTTGACCCTCATTGTGTCGCCTTTTATGCGAATCAGAGTCTCAGCTGCAGAACTGCCTCCATTGCCTTTCACTTCGAAAAACTCAGAAAGAGGATAGGTCTTTGGACCCTGCCAGACAGACAGCTTTCCTATCTCCTCGGCATTTTTGCCTGCAAAGGAGTCAGGAGTTATAATATCTGCTTCCACTTTAATGTCAATCTTTTTTTTAGGAATAAGCATCACTTCTTCCATTTCTCCAGCACTTTTTCCAGTAAATGAATCAGATTTTATAACTGCTTCTAGTTTACTATCGATATTTTTTTTATGAATAAGCACTCCCTCTGTCATGACTTCACCTCTCACCATTAACTTGTATAGGAGTTGGGTTTGCCAGTAATTTCTCCGGAGTCGGATAGTTGGCAAAGCCCAGGGTATAGTACCTGAACCACTCCTTCACGTCGACCAGCATCTTCTTTTCCTTTTCGTCTTCTACGTGTACTTCGGAATAATAAGTCCGCTTCTCAGGCAAGGAAACGATCTCTCCCCTAACAGCCACGATTTCTCCTCCCTTTACGGTATATTCTGCTTTCCTGAAGGTCCGAAGGAGAGCCTCATAGTTATTAGGATCAAACTGCTGAGGGTTTATGTTGTAGACAGTAACATCCCCATCTGCACCTACTCCAAGAGAGCCTTTTCTATGAACCATACCAATTGTCTTAGCAGGGTTGGCTCTGGTCAGGATCGCAAGGTCATAGAGAGAAAGTTCCCGGTTTACGCCACCAAGTTCACTCCTGTCGTTTGCCCACTTGTGACATTCACTGAAAGTCTGCTTCCTGAAAGCCTCGGACATGAGCCAGGCCATAACCTCCGGATATTTAGTAAACGGCCCACCGTTAGGACTGTCTGTAGTCATGATGGTCTTCCAGGGGTCCTTAATAAGCAGGAGACATTCAAGCCCCATTGCCCACTGCAAACTGTGTACCGGATTGGACTTGAGGTAAGTGAAGGGAATGACACCTGATCCACCTTCCATCTCAACATCAGTATTCGACCACTTGTTTCCTGTAAGCGTGTAAAGATCGTGAATGGCAGGTCCGTCTCCGGTCATAACCGTGGCTTCTCCAAAGGGCGTGCACCCGCTGTCGATTACCACGTGATCCTTGTTGTTGATGTAGTCCGCAATGTCTTTTACTCCAGATTCACAGTCTGCCCATGTGGTACCTGCAAAACTGTTGAACATTAGATGGGTAAGGTATACGGAACGATCCCTTGAGGGATCCATTTTAGTCTCTGCCCATTCCACGTCCATATTCTGCCTGGGCTTTACTCCGTCAGGAATTTTGAGGGAATCCTTAGTAATTGCATAGCAGCCAGGATGTCCCAGGTTGTTTGCATGTAAATGGATGGGCATTGGCATTCCAAGGCGTTCGTTGACCTCGGTAAGCCCTTTTATTACCTCTCTTGGGGTAATTTCAAAATGAATATTGGCCTCATCAAGAGAACTTATGTTTTTTCCCCAGCCCCAATTCTCAACTCCTGCAGGGTTGACGCATTTGATTCCGTAAGTCTTATGGGTCTTCATCATCCAGGCCACATAAGCAGCAGCTTTTTCGATGTCCCCATCCCGGAAGTAACGCATCAAAAAGAAGTTGTTTCCGAGTATCAGGTACCCGCCCATGTCAAGAAGCGGAGTTGCACGCATCTCTTCATGGGTGTGGCGAGCTTCAAGAGGAGGAACTGCAGCTTCAAAAACAGTTGTATAACCCATTGCTGCGTAATCGTACCCCTGTTTGTAGACCGAGGGAACAGTGTAACCTGAACCGGAATGGGTGAGTGAGGTCTTCTGAAGAGTTGCTTTATAGTGATCTTCCGGACGCATCGACCTGCCGGCATTAACCTTTGCACCTGCAACGTGAGAGTGAGAGTCGACTCCTCCGGGCATGACCGTCATACCTGAGGCATCAATAACCTTTGCGTTTTTCAGTTCGGCTGCAGAAAGCTCTTTTACGACTTTTCCGTCCCTGATGAAGATATCCATAATTTCCCCTTTTATTTCGTTGAGGGGGTCAAAGACGTATCCGTTTTTGATTGCAATTGTTCCTGCCATTTATTTCACCTCTCTTTTCACAAGCCAGATCGCATTAACCGGGCAGATCATAGCGCAGGCTCCGTCTGCTCCACAGCAATCCTGGTCTACTACCGAAATTCTCCCGTTCTTAACCTCAAGGAGAGTTTTTTCGTCCATCTCGTTCAGGTACCCTGCAGCAAGTTCACGGCTATTGAGAGCATTTACAGGACAGACAATAACACAGTTTCCGCAGCCCAGGCATGCAGCTTCATCCGTTTCCAGGCAGGTGCGGAGCAGAGCTTCCGGAACAGGAACTTCAAGCAGCTTTTTCTCAAGAACGCCCTTTTTCTCCACTTTCGGGAGAATTGCAGTTTTTCTGACATCAATAGCGTTAACAGGACAGGAAACCGCACAGGCCCCGCAGTAAATGCAGGCATCAGGCCGATGCGTAATCTTTTCGACTCTTTCCCCGGGTTTTGCTTTTTTATTGAAAAGAGCATTTGCAGGACATACTTCAACACATGTATGGCAGGTCTGGCAGATATCTTCGCCCCGAGTCCAGCGCCCTGCAAAGGGTTTTTCCACAGATATAGCATTTACTGGACACACTGCAGCACACCAGCCGCAGTGGACACAGCAGTCCGTATCAATGTTGGTCTTTCCAACCAGCTTCAGGCTTCCATCCTTTGAAATCTCACGGGTTACTTCAATACAGCCTTGCGGGCAGATATCTTCACAAAGTCCGCAGTGAACGCAGTTTTCATTTACTGACGTTGGCTTCATGGCCTTAGAAATATAGGATATGTCATTGAGGGTTTTTCCTTCCTGCCTCAATTCAAGAGCGCCTGTGGGACAAACTTTCGCACAAATCCCACAGACGATGCACTCTTCACTCTCCTTTATTTCCAGGAAATCCGCATCCAGCAACCCTCTTGCTATAACTCCCACGGCCCCCACAGCCAGGTTACCTTTGGGGCATGCCTGTACACAGGTCCCACAGCCGATGCATTTTTCAGGCAAATAGACCAGTTGTTTGTCTTTTTTTTCGGAAAAGACAGACAATCGTATATCTTCTTGCATTTTGTTACCTCTCAACGTTATTCTGTGCATCCGCCGCACAGCAGCTCATTATCATGCTGAATGAACATTTCACCACATTTTTCACAGCACTGTATCCGCTTTTTCTTTCGAACCGGAACTTCCAGGTCCACAGATTTCCAGGAATACACCTTTTCCCCTGCAGCCAGAAGGATGGGAACAACCTCTTCATGGGGAAGCTTTTCAGTGTTCAGGAACCAGGCGTGGAGTTTGGGATAGTCCTTTGTCTTCTCAGGGTCGAGGAGGATTCGGACACCTTTTATGCTGTTCGCTCCTTCAGGCGCCTGTTTATTTACTGTGACCGCCATTTTCCCCAAATTCATGATCTTTAACCCATTGTTTCCAACGGTTGCTCCGGCAAGGATCTGGAATGGATCAGGCATGCAGCTTTTCGTTTCGCAGGTCACATATATGCGCTCCCCATCCCGGACATCGAGTTCCCTCTTTGCAATATTAAGCATCTGAATGCCGATTAATGCCCCGGAGGTAAGGAAGCCGTGAAAGGGGACGACCTTTTCAATCTGTGAAAGCAGCTCTGGATCTTTTACCTGCTTCAGAATTGCTTCCATATGGTTTTTTTCTTCATCTGAATTTTTACGCAATGTATGCACCGCCATGGATTTCGTCGTCATGTTGTATCTAACATAACGCAGAAGAATACGGAAGCCCAGATGTAAGATATTAGAGAGCAGTGGGAATCCGAGAGATCACATTATGTAGAGATGGACATAACTGAAGGAAATGTACTATAATTTTAAATTAATTTTGACAGGAAATCAGCCAACTTTATAAGAGCTGGATTGACAAATTCAGCCTTCGAACCAAAGTTTGCGGCAAAAACCACAGAGCAACGTATAGTCCGAAATCTGATTTTCATAGTTCCCATAGATATGTAAGATGTAACATATCCATGTAAAAGTAAGATAAGACTATTGCGCTCAAATTTATATATACATGTATATTATAAAATTGTCGATAGAGAATAGTTAGTCCCAAGCAAAACGAATCAAAGTTGCGCTGGCGCACCCCGAAGCAAGCTGCGGGGTATTCGACTGGAATAAAAACATATGTCAGAAGATGTCGGCAGTGCTACCTCAAATACCCTGTTGATAGTAATATATCCTTCTTCAGGAAGGTGAGTTGACCACCTACAGGCTGCCCAGTAGATGCCGATGCCGCAAATATAAAAGAAATGGACTTACGCACTTGAAGTACAAAATCAAGTACTTTCGGCGTTGTGACTGGTCTAGTGTTTTAGCGGCTGGTTTAGTGTCCTAACAGTTGGGGATTTAATGCTATTGATTTCTCAGTTCAACCACGTAAATACTATATCCACGTAAATCTTGTATAATACACTAATTTGTATAATATGGGGGGAAATAATGAGAAAAGAACTGATAATTCTGTTAGTATTGTTAAGCGTATTCCTTGCAATAGGATGCGCTGGAAATCAAGGTGAGGCTCCGAATGCAACGGTGACTCCAGTTACAGCAGTAACTCCAGCTATAGCAGAGCCTGAAGTTATAACAGTTTCTGCGGCTGCTAGCCTTACTGACGCTTTTACGGACATTGCTTCCCAGTTTGAGAAGGAAAATCCTGGAACGAATGTAAACCTGAATTTTGGAGGCTCGGGTAGCCTGCGTATGCAGATAGAGGGAGGAGCTCCTGTCGATCTTTTTGCCTCAGCGGACGAGAGTCAAATGGACATACTTGCCAATGAATCACTTATCGCAAACAATTCAAGAAAAGACTTTGCTCACAATTCACTTGTGCTTATCGTCCCTGAAAACAGTACCCTTAATATAACTGACATAAGAAATCTGGCTGACCCTAAAATTCAAAAGATAAGCATTGGAAACCCTGATACAGCCCCTGTCGGAAAATATACGCGCCTTGCACTGACTGAAGCGGGCTTATGGAGTCAGCTTGAAAATAAGACGGTACTTGCTGAAGACGTCAAACAAGTACTTGTATATGTGGAAAGAGGAGAAGTTGATGCAGGGTTTGTATACATAACCGATGCAAAAACTGCAAAACCAGGCACTATTAAAATAGTTACAAACGTGTCTGTAAGTACCCCTGTTACATATCCGATAGCTGTAGTTTCTTCTTCCGAACATAAAGAAAAAGCTCAGAAGTTCCTTGATTTCGTAACCGGGAAAGAAGGACAGGAAATACTGAAAGAATATGGTTTTGTTGCCCAATCTTGATAAAATACAGGACTTAATAGGACTATAAGTGATTGAAGCGCAAAATCAAGTACAGCAAGCCTTGCGTTAAAGTTATTCATTAGGAAGTTGAAGGCTTGCTATTATTAATTTCTCAGTTCAACTGCGTAAGTCCTAGAAATTAAGAATACAAAAACTAAGGCTATTAAAGTTACTATTGAATAAAATATTCTTCTCTTCGGGTCTC
>NZ_JAVKPK010000098.1:0-10187 GCF_031461075.1 Methanosarcina baikalica
AAAAATAATACTTTTTTGGCAAGAAATATATTTTGAACCGATCGACTTTATTTTGGAAAGTTCTCATCAAATTAGTATCTTGTTTTTCTGAGCTTACTTAATAAGATCCTTTTTGTATGAGCACATTTAGTAATACTCTTATATCTGTAGGTAATAACACATACGTGTCATTAGTGTCTTTATTCATATTACCAGGTGATTAGTAAGGTAACTCGCAAAAAAAGGTGTTCTATAGTGGAGAAAAAGAAGTTATTAGTATTACTTTCTATTTTCCTGACAACTCTTATCTTAATATCAGCGGGTTGTATTGATCAGGACAGTGCTCAGGCCGGGACATCGGCTAAAAACACTTCTGATCAGACGGGGATATCTGTTGAGAATACTTCTGACGGATCAAAGCATGTGGATGTTGTTAATCTGAGTGGTGAAGATTGTGGCTATCCACAGCCGTTTACGATATATCCGGGGGGTCCTGGATCATCAAAGGTTGGAATGATCTTTGACAGTCTGCTAGAAAGAGATGAAATTGGAATAATTCCCTGGCTGGCTGAAAACTGGAATGTCAGTTCAGACGGAACCGAATATACATTTCATCTCCGTAAAGGTGTCAGCTGGAGCGATGGAACACCTTTTACGGCAAACGATGTTAAATTTACCTTTGACTATGAGCAGAAAAACGTACCCATATCAGGTGGGATTGAGTCCGGTATTGTAGATAATGTTCAGGTTGTGGATTCCAATACTGTCAGATTTGTACTGAGCCAGCCTGCTTCAACCTTCCTTTATAAGCTCACGGGTTTTAAGATAATACCAGAACACATATACAAAAATGTCTCAGATCCAGCCAGTTTCCTTGATCCACAGGCAGTCACCGGTACTGGTCCGTTCATTCTTGATGAGTACAACAAAGAGCACGGAACATACAGGTTTGTAGCAAACGAGAATTTCTGGGGGCCGGATACTGCCGTTAAATCCGTCGAGTTTATTCCGGTCAGCGATTCATTAATAGCTTTTGAACAGGGGGAAATAGATTTCACAAGTATATCTCCTGATATTCTTGACCGGTTCACATCAGACCCTGATGTAAGAATAGTCCAGCAACCGGCTTTCTGGGGTTACCAGTTTTATTTCAACATGAAAAAATGTCCTGAGCTTAATGACAGCAGGATAAGGCAGGCTTTTGCTTATGCCATTGACCGTGACGAACTGGTAGAAAAGATCGCAAGAGGTGCAGGGAAAGCCGGAAAAATGGGCATACTCCCCGAAGACCATGTCTGGTATAATTCTGACCAGCCGGAATATGACTACAATTCGGATAAGGCCGTAGCATTGCTTGACGAGGCAGGCTGGACCGATACAGATGGGGATGGAATACGTGACAAAAACGGGGAAAAACTGTCATATGTACTGTCCCTGAGCAGCGGCGAAGTCCGTATTGGCGAACTTATAAAAGAGAGACTGAGTGAAGTGGGAATTGACGTTCAGGTGAAGTCCCTGGAGAGCAAGTCCCGTGATACCAATTTAAAGAACGGAGACTTTGAACTTCTGATCAGCGGCTTTGGCGGCTGGGGAACAGATGCAGATTATCTTCGTACAAGATACTGTGATACAGGTTCACAGTCAGGAAGTGTCTCATCTGGAGCAGCAGTATACGGTTACCACAATGATACCCTGAATGCTCTAGGTGCCCAGGAATTGCAGGAACTTGACAATGATAAACGGAAAGAACTAGTATACGATATGCAGACCGTGCTTGCGAATGATATACCCGCAATACCGCTCTATTACACTACATCGTATGATGCATGGCACATTTCGAAATATGACGGCTGGATGAATATGTACGATCACCATGCAAGAACACACAGTATTCTTTCGTATCTTGAGAGGGATGGAATTGCAGAAAAAAGATAACATTGATAACCTGGTCGAATGCTGGAAAAAAGCTACAGTTGAAGCTTTGAACATCCCGGATGAGGGCAGGATGGCAGAGTTCTGGAACAAACGCTCTAAAAATTATTCAAAAAATATGGAAAAAGAGCAAAGAAAGAAGAGAACCGATGAGATCCTCGAATTCCTTGAAGAGGCCGGTTTTAATCCGGAAGGTTCGAAAGTTCTGGATATCGGGTGCGGGCCCGGCACCCTCTCTCTTCCTCTTGCAAGGCTTGGAACAGAGGTGACTGCACTTGACATATCGTCCGGAATGCTCGATAGACTAAAAGATACTGTAAAAAAGGAGTCTCTTCCGGTAGACATCATTGAATGCTCCTGGTGGACGGCAGACATAGATGAACTTGGATTCCGGAACGAATACGACCTTGTAATTGCATCCATGACTCCCGCAATAAGGGATATTGAAAACTTTGATAAGATGACGGCCTGCTCAAAAAATCTTTGTTACTACAGTAACTTTCTGAGAAGAGGTGAAGACAGGGCGTATCGTGATATCCGGAGTTCAATACTTGGTGAAAACTCTGTGAATAATATGAACGGCATTAATTATCCATTCATGTATCTTTATCTCTCAGGCTACAAGCCATCGGTCAGGATCAACCATTCCGAATGGGAGGAAGAAACGAACTGGAAAGAAGCTGCAGACCAGGCAATAGACTTCATCGGACGGGGCAGGGATTTTGATGATGAAACAAAGGAAAAAATAAGGGATTATTATCAAAATGCCTCTCCGGATGGAATGTACCATTCTGAGTCAGATGTATATACCGGTATGATGACCTGGGAAGTTAACGGCAGATGATTGGATGGGAAAGGACAGGAATTCGTATATTTTCAGGTTGTTATTGACCCTTTTTGTAATTCTTGCCATAAACTTTTTTCTTCCAAGGATGATGCCTGGAGATCCATTCACAACCACTTCCGCAGATGAAGTAGGGGAAGAAATTATCGTAATGACAGAGGAACAGCGTCTTTATTATATTAACTATTACGGACTTGACAGGCCGTTGCCTGAACAGTTTTTAGTATATGTGAAAAATCTGATGGCTGGCAATCTGGGAAGGAGCATTTATTACAAAATGCCGGTCAGTGATGTAATAATGCTCCATCTCCCCTGGACTATATTAATTGTCGTGGGCGCTACGGTAATCAGTACAATCTCCGGTGTGGTTCTCGGAACACTTTCGGCAAAGAACCGAAAAAAGGGGAGTGACAGAATTATGATGACGGGAATGATCGCCTTTGCAGAGATTCCCTCTTTTCTGCTTGGCCTGATCCTTCTTCTGATTTTTAGTGTATATCTCAGGCTTTTCCCGCTTGCAGGTGCTATTACTCCCTTCACAGACTATAACGGTCCGGCAGAGCAGGTACTGGATATATTGTGCCATGCCTTTCTGCCTGTTGTGACTCTATCACTTGCACAGCTGACCGACGTGTACCTGCTCACCAGAAATACCCTGATTACAGTGACCACAAAGGATTATATCAGGACTGCACGAGCCAAAGGGCTGGGTGAAAAAACCGTATGGACCCGGCATGCACTAAGAAATGCACTGCTTCCGGTAGTGACAAGAACAGGTTTTATGATCGGGATAATGATGGGTGGTGTTGTACTTGTTGAGAGTGTTTTTTCTTATCCTGGCATAGGGATGACACTCAGAAGTGCTGTAGTCTGCCGGGATTATCCTCTTATCCAGGGTATTCTCCTGGTAATTGCAGTCTCCATACTTATCTGCAATATGCTGGTTGACAAAATATACGGGAAACTTGATCCGAGAGTTGTGATATGATAAAGGATATTGCTGCCTTTGAAAATGCCGGAATACTTTCTTTTATTCAGGCTTTAAATATTGACAGAATTATCAGCAGTATAGCCAGGACATTCTCTAAGTTGAGTACTGAAGGGAAAATTGGTGTCCTTGGCATTATCTGTATCATTTTAATGGCAGTTTTTGCTCCTGTAATTACAATTTATCCTCCTCAGAAGATCACAGGTGATTCACTTGAACCTCCAGGTTCCGGGCACATACTTGGAACCGATGAACTTGGTATGGATATCTGGTCACAGATATGTTATGGTGCAAGAATGAGCCTTACAATAGGTCTTGCAGTAGCCTTTGCGGCAGGTTTTGGGGGAGGAGCTATTGGAATACTGGCCGGATGTATGGGAGGGCACATTGATAAGGGACTGATGAGGGTAATTGATGTGACAATGGCTCTTCCAAGTTTTCCTCTTCTGATTGTAATATCTGCTTTTCTTGGACCAAGTATTCTTAACGTAATTCTTATACTTGTTCTTTTCAGCTGGGCCAAACCCGCACGTATTGCCCGTTCCCAGACGCTGTCATTAAAGAAGAACAACTATATTATTGCCGCCAGGAATTATGGTGCAAAACCATTTTACCTGCTCTGGAGGCATATATTTCCTGAAGTTATGCCTGTTCTGCTTGTGCTTGTCATCGGCATATCTTCACATGCAATCATAGCCGAAACAGGACTTGCTTTTCTGGGGCTTGGAGATCCCACTTCCAAGAGCTGGGGGATGATGCTTAATCATGCAACCGGTTTCAGGTCGATATATTTTACACCTTACTGGCAATGGTGGCTATTGCCTCCGTTGTTTATGCTTATTTTTCTTCTACTCTGTCTTGCGTTCATAAGCAGGGATATGGAAAGGATACTTGATCCTAAATTAAAGAGAAAGAAAGGTTTCTGATTATGAGTCTGCTTAAAATCAATGACCTTAAATGCCATTATTTGACTGACAGTAACACTGTCAGGGCTGTTGACGGTATTTCTTTTGAAATTGAAGAAGGAGAAATTTTGGGTATAGTTGGAGAATCCGGAAGTGGAAAGACCACTGTTGCACTTGGGATCATGGGGCTTTTGCCGGAAAATACAGCCTCTTCCGGTGAAATTCTTTACAGGGATGAGGTAATCTCTTCTTTGTCTGAATCCGAAATTGACAGATTCAGATGGAAGGATATTGCAATAGTTTTTCAGAATGGCCTGGAAGTGATGAATCCTGTCATGAAAGTAGGCGTTCAGGTGATGGAACCGATGGTAAGACACCTTGATATCAGCCCTGACAAAGCCCGGAGTAAATGTACGGATCTATTCCGGACTGTCGGCCTTGATCCGAAATGGATGGATTTGTATCCGCATCAACTCTCCGGGGGTATGAGGCAGAGGGCTCTTATGGCAATGGCTCTTTCATGCGATCCTAAATTACTGATTCTTGATGAAGTTACTTCTGCACTTGATGCATTTACCCGAAAGGAAATCAGAGACCTTCTGGTTGGCCTTCAGAAGAAAAACGGTTATACGATATTAATGATCTCTCATGATATCACTTTTATATCTTCTCTGGCGGCCAGGATTGCTGTTATGTATTCAGGAAAGATTGTGGAAACCGGCCCTGTAAAGGATCTTCTCGTATCTCCCCTTCATCCTTATACAAGAGGCCTTGTCCATTCGACACCGGATATTTTCGTTTATAAAGATTTATGGGGAATTCCAGGGGATGTTCCGGCAGGGGATGAGTTTAAGGGTTGTCCTTTCAACCCAAGATGTACACAGAAAATCGATATATGCAATAAAGCTTCTCCGGTTCTGATGCCAGCAGGAGACGGGCGGGAAATTGCATGCCATAGAGGTGGTATAGCAGGCATTCTGGTGGCCAGAAACCTGAGTTTCAGCTATCGCCTGCCAGATGGTGAATATCTTCAGGCAGTTGATAATGTTAATCTGGAAGTAAAGGAAGGGGAGGTTCTTGCAGTTGTCGGTCAGACAGGATCTGGCAAGTCAACCCTTGCACACATCCTTGCAAATGTAATAAGGCCCGAATGCGGAGAGGTATTGTTTATGGGTGGAAATGTCAGCGGAGAAAATTATGGAAACAGGTTCAATGGCATTCAGATAGTATTCCAGGACCCATTCAGTTCAACCAGCAACAGGTTTACTGTGTTTGATGCAGTCAAAGAGCCTCTTTATATCAATAAGATTGGGTCCAATGGGGATAGATTGCAAATGGTTAAAAATGCCCTTGAACTTGTTCGTCTTCCCAATAATGATAATTTCCTCAGTAAATATTGCGGTGAACTCAGCGGCGGGCAGAGGCAGAGGGTTGCGCTTGCCAGAGCAATGGTTATGGAGCCAAAACTCCTTATTGCCGATGAGATAACTTCGGCTCTGGATGTTTCAACCTCTGCAAATGTATTACGTCTTTTAAAGGGCCTTCAGAACAGGAGAGGGTTTGCAATGATATATATTTCACACGATCTCTCCCTGACACTGAAGATTGCTGACAGGATAGCCGTTATGGATTCCGGAAAGATTGTAGAGATGGGAAATTCCCATGATGTGATGCTTTCACCTTCTGATGAGTATACAAAGAGGCTTGTGGGTTCAAGAATAGGGCTGTGCTGTCATAATCATCCGGCATTATAAATCTTATTCATACAATTTTTAAATTTGCACATTTTATTTTTTGTCATTGAAAGGTGAATTTTGAAGGGTGAATGTTGAAAGGTGAATTTCTAATAATTGTTCGAAAATCCCGGTTTGAAGGTTTTGTTTAATATGAGTGCAATAATAGTTAAAGAGCTGACTAAAAAATTTGGGGAATTTACTGCTGTAGACAACGTCTCATTTTCGGTTGAGACCGGAGAGCTTTTCGGGCTTTTAGGCCCTAATGGTGCGGGAAAGACGACTATAATAAATATGCTGACCACTCTTCTTCTTCCTACGGTAGGTGATGCTGAAATTGCAGGATATGACCTTAGAAGAGATCCTGATCCTATCAGGAATAATATAGGAATAATATTTCAGGATCCTTCGCTCGATATAGGGCTTACCGGGAGGGAAAATCTTGAATTTCACGCCATGATGTACAGCATCGGTTCAGATGAGCGGAAGAAAAGAATACGGGAAGTGCTTGATGTTGTGGGTCTGGCTGATAAAGCTGATATTCTTGTTGAAAATTATTCGGGCGGGATGAAGAGGCGGCTTGAAATTGCAAGGGGGCTTATTCATTATCCAAAGGTTTTGTTTCTGGATGAGCCTACTCTTGGGCTTGATGCACAGACCAGGAGATCAATATGGGATTATATCAGAAACCTGAACAGAAATTACGGGACATCTGTTATTCTGACCACCCATTATATGGAAGAGGCTGATAACCTCTGTGACCGAATTGCGATAATTGATCATGGAAAGATAATTACACTTGACACCCCTTCTAGTCTGAAGAAACGTCTTCGAGGTGATTGTGTCAGCCTGACTATTGAGGGGAGGATTGATCTCATTGCTGCTGCACTTGGGGAGAAAGAATGGGTGAGGGAAATTGTTCAGAACGGAAAAACTCTTGATGTTACTATCTCGGATTACGAGAAAAATATTCCTGATATTTTTCAGACTGCAGGCAATCTGGGTATTGGGATTAGTTCGATAAATTTCAGCAAACCAAGCCTCGAGGATGTTTTTATTCGTCTGACAGGTTCAATAATACGGGAACAGGAAGGCAGCAGACAGTCAGCCAGGCGTGATCGGATGAAAAGGAGGATGCTCCGATGATTCAGGGAAAAGTTGTATATGTTCTCTGGCGGCGTGAGATGATAAAGTATTTCAGGGCAAGGTCCAGGGTTGCGGGTGCTATTGGCATGCCGGCTTTTATGCTAGTCTTTCAGGGTATGGGCTTTAGAAAAGTGGAATTTCCAGGTCTGCCTGAATCTATAGGATATTTTCAGTATCTAGTGCCGGGTATTATCGGAATGACCCTTCTTTTTACGGCTGCTTATGCAGGCATGAGTGTCATAATGGACAAGCAGTTCGGATTTTTAAAAGAGGTTATGGTGACTCCCGCAAGCAGAGTCTCTATTGTTCTTGGGATGATCTCCGGAAGCGCAACCACATCAATCATTCAGGCACTTATTATTATGATGATGTCGGTGTTACTTGGTTTTAGACTGCCTTTTATTCCTGCGATTCTGTTCTCTATCGTGATAATGGTTCTTATATCGACAATATTTATAAATATAGGATTGATTTTGTCATCCTTGTTGAAGGATTTTCATGGGTTTAGCACGGTTATTAATTTTATTGCATTTCCTCTGTTTCTGTTATCTGGAGCTTTATTTCCAGTTTCAAATTTGCCAGTTCCTTTAAGGATTCTGTCTTATTTTGATCCGCTGACATATGGTGTTGATGCTTTGCGAGGAATATTGATTGGTCATTGTGAATTCTCAAT
This sequence comes from Methanosarcina baikalica, assembly GCF_031461075.1. NCBI lineage: Archaea > Methanobacteriati > Methanobacteriota > Methanomicrobia > Methanosarcinales > Methanosarcinaceae > Methanosarcina > Methanosarcina baikalica. The sequence goes on from NZ_JAVKPK010000098.1 coordinate 8,201, forward strand.
TGTTCTGAATATATCTATTCTTTTAACACTGTCGGTTTTGATGGTCTGCGCCAGTAGTTATTTCTTCCAGAAGGCAGAGATAATATAGATGCATTTTTTTTAAACCGGAATAATTCCGGTTTCTGGAAGATAACACACGGAATCTGAAAACTCCATTAAACTAAACCTCATAAAAAATTGGGCGAGCGGGTGAATATTCACTATTTTTTATATCAACCAGTATAAAACAGTATGAAAATAATCATCATTTAATGGCAGGAAATTAGTTAGAAATAAAGGTAGATGAATAATTACACAAAAAGTGATATTCAGAAAAATGGCATCATAATACCTTTATCTGAAATATTTCGTCAAAAAAGAGAGGTTATGAGGATTTTTTCGTCCTCTGTGTCAGGATAAAATCGAAATTTTCTTATATAGCCTCTAAAAGTTCTTCAAAGAAGCTGTTTCCCGGCCCCTGCCCCTGATTTACATTCGTAAACGTCAGTTATTTTCATAATCATAAGGGCTTTTGCAGGGAACCTGTCTCCCATGCTCTTGACCATCTTGTACATCTTTTCGTAATCTTCCCCATCGGTCTTGATCTCAAAGTCCCCCTTTATCTGATAGCAACCTTTGACCTCCGGTCCCCATACATAGATTGCCCCCCTCGGATTTTCTTCAATGTTATGGCGGGTCTTATAAAAATAATTGTCTGCAATCCAGATTGTTTCTCTGTCGTCCTGCAGCTTGCAAAAGCCGATTGGTATTACGTTTGGTTCTCCATTTATAGATGCGGTTGCAAAGGGAAAAATCCTCATTTTTGCAAAGTCTTCCTTCATCTCGTTGCTCAGTTTTACCATTTACTTTACCCCTTCGTTAGATCTGTTTTTATTAATATGGCTGCAATGAATATATAACTTTGAAGGCATCAAATACAAATAAAGGTCAGGGCTCTGGTTCTATACTTTTTCCTAGGAAAAATGCACGGAAAAAGTATAGAAAAAAATATACAGAAGGTGCCGGAAAAATAAAAAAAGAATCGAAAGTTTAGAGAAAAAAGGCATAATAAAGAAAAAAACGGGAAATAAAACCGGAAACCCAGAGAATTTCAGCAGTTAAATATCTTGTCCAGGAAATACTGGTGAATACGCAGGTCATCGGTTAATTCCGGATGAAAAGCAAGAGCCAGCACATTTCCCTGCTCTGCAGCAATAATCAGATCTTCAAGCCTGGAGAGCACATGAACACCCGGTCCGCAGCTCACTATTCCGGGAGCCCTGATGAATACGCCGGTAAAAGGAGAATCAAGGATCTCAACTTTAAGTTCCGCCTCAAACGAATCCCTCTGCCTTCCGAATGCGTTCCTGTTAACTTTCGTATCCATAATCGCAAGCAATTCCTGGCTGGTCTTTTCCACCTGCTCATCCCCTTCCTTTGCAAGTACGATCAACCCTGCACAGGTCCCAAGAATCGGAATCCCTCTCGCAGCCGCATCCTTAATCTCTTGTGCAATTCCCTCGCGGGCAAGCAGCCTGCAAAGCGTTGTACTCTCCCCGCCTGGAATCACAATTCCGCCGCATTTAGGGACAATTCCCTTATGCTTAATCGCAACTACCTCTGCATCTACCCCTCTTTCTGCAAGAGCTCTCCTTAAAGCATCTACGTGCTCAGAAACCGCTCCCTGAATAGCGATTACACCTATCTTCATGAAAAACACCATTTTCCAGAAATTAACGTTTTTTTGTTGAATCAAAAAATGTAAAAAATTGAATTGATTTCTTCCTACAAGCCGGTAAGAAGAATCCATTTTTAAAAATTAAATTTTTAGCCCTCTTGAGCGAAAAGCAATGTTACTTGCCCATAAATTAGTCCTCTCGAGCGAAGCGAGAAGGACAGCGCACTGCAGAGCCGCAACTCTGCTGGCGCAACTCGGGTTTACTTACCGGTTTATTACCAACCGCGTTCCTGCAAGGCTTCTCCTGTAGGGATCATGTCTGCACTGATG
>NZ_JAVKPK010000099.1:0-9670 GCF_031461075.1 Methanosarcina baikalica
AAGTACTCGGTTCTTCTATTAATGAAATACAGAAATAAAGAGTAACTATGTTTAATTAACAATGCCAAATTTATTACTTTTAAGAAAAAAGTTAAATACTGAGTTTATGGAGATCAGTCCGTCAGACCTAACTGTTTCCATGCTTCTTCAATATGCATGGAACGCATTCCGAGCTTTCTCGCAGGTATTATCTCGTTTTCGTAAGAATCCCCTATTGACATGACACATTTGGGTTCGAATTCAAGACCCATCCTTTTGAGCGCAGCCATAAAAAGCCTGAGGTCAGGTTTCTTGTACCCCACATCCGATGAGAAGATCACAAAGTCGAAATAATCATAAAGTCCCAGGAACCTGAGTTCCAGTTCGGAAAAAACTCTCTGCCCGTTGGAGATTATGCACTTTGGCACGTTTATATAATGTTCAATTAGTCTTATGCTTTGAGGGAAAAGACGGAGTTTTCGCATAGAAGCTGCCCGAAAAACCCTGGATACCTCTACTCCAAGGCTTTTTTCATCGATTACCCATATCGAGTTTTCCTTGCAGATCTCTGCAAAAATTTCCTCTACCCTGACTTCAGGATATATCTCTCCGGAGTGCTCCATTATATCCCTTACTTTAAACATGTAAGTATCCCACAGTTTTTTCGGCTCTATTTTCACCCCCTCGTAGGCAAGCCATGCGCTTACGACCTCATATGTTTCCAGGTTGTGTTCCTCAGAGTGGATATCAATAAGGGTCTGGTAACAGTCAAAGATAACTCCTTTTATATGGCAGCTCTCAAATGCCTCCTCCCCTTTTATGGGAGAATGGCTCAGAAATGTGACCTTGCCTTCTCTTGTTTCAGATTCATGATTCTCCGACATGCTCTTGCCTCCACTATCCCCTTTTACTTGATTGCCTTTTACTTTTAATTGCTACCTCTAATTAATTGCTTTTAAGCACTCGCCTGCTTCTCTGATAAGATAATTTTTATAGTTACCCTGATGAAGCCTCGCCGAACGAAGGAGTCCTATACTCATGAAAAAAGGCAAAACTCCGGTAACATAGGTAAAATCCTTTTCACCCCTGCTATATTCCCAGAGAAAGTTCCCTATATACGGTTCGGCCTTCCAGCCTCCCCCTTTATGCAATTCGAACTCATTTTTAAGTTCTGCAGTGAGAATCCCGAGATCTCTTACAGGGTGCGCCTGGGACCAGGAGCTTTCAAAATCAAGTGCATAAGGCGTATCTTTACAAAATATGTAATTCGAGGGAGTGACGTCCCTGTGAACCATACAGCCGTATTCCCTGTCGAGCAAGGGACTGTACCACCATTGTCCAAGCAGCTTATTGAAATTCTCTCTTGTGTCATGATCCAGTTTCAGATGGTCCAGCACTTCATGATAGTTTCGGAATTCATTTTCCTTATTGTAGGAGGACTTCGTATTGTCGTGGAGCTGTCTGAGCATATGCGCAATTGCTGCAAGTCTTTCATAGAGTGTTTCTTCATGCTTGAAGTACCAGTCCAGAGATTTACCAGGTATATGTTCGGTTACAAGGACACAATTGAACTTTTTATTGACTGCAAGAGGCTTTGCAACATTTATTATCGAAGCCGCCTTTTTAAGGTTCCGATACTCATTTATCATGCCTTTGTAGGGATTGTAATCTTTCAGCCGTCCGGTAGGTTCGGCAAAAAATTTTGCCATTACGCTGAAATGTTCGCCTTTGAACTGATATCTACAGACAGTGTGGGAGGAGTTGTATTTAAAAACATTAACCGAACATTGCTTATTCTGAAGCCGGTGCCCCACAACGTCTTCAACAAGCCAGTCCCTGAAAGGATCCCCAGGACTTAAAGTATTAACATGGCGAAATGCCACCTCAAATTACCCCCATTTTCCAAAAACACTCCCACAGTTGTATATTTTGTCCTGCAATAGATCTCTCATTTTTGTCCTGCAATAGATCTCTCATTTTTGTCCCGCAATAGATCTCTCATCTTGAGTTGATATTATGATAATAGTAGCCGCCAATTTTACGTTTTGATTCTCAATACTGGCAGCAGTATACTATAGTCTGGATATATTATATTATTATTGGTGTTCAACTGTAAGGATCTTATTCCCGTCTCTCAACTTCAGGTCCGCCGATACCGGCCTTATTATTATATCCTCTTTCCTCCCAGTATCCCCTGTAAGGCGAGTCGCTGAGTTCAATTCTTACGATCCATTTCGCCCATTTGTACCCGTATTTGCCTTCGGCTACAAGCTGAAGAGGAAAACCTCTCTCAGTAGGCAAGATCACATCATTGAGTCCGTATGCGAGGATAATGTCGTTTTCTAATAAATAATCCGTGTCAAAAGAAGTGGAATAGCCATCAGCGCTGTAAAATATGACAGTTGTGGCATTTTTGAAGGCTCCTGTTTCTGCAAAAAGGTCAGCCATTTTTACTCCTGTCCACTTTGCGGTAAAACTCCAGCCTTCCACGCAGATCAGATCCACTACTTTCGAAGTCTGAGGTAATCCGGTTACTTCTTCATAGGTGAAATTCCGGGGATTTTCTACAAGGCCGTCGACCTGAAGCCTGTAGCTCTCCCTATCAATATATTGTGTTCCTTTGATGGCGTTATTCCGCTGTTGTGCAATCGGAGTTAGCTCTTGCCCCTGGTAAGAAAGAATTTCAGTCTGGTTATCATAGGTTTCTGGCTCCCCCCTTTCAGAAATACAACCTGAAAGAGCAATAAAAATAACTGAAAGAATCAGGAATAAGTGGATAAGTTTCATGTATTTGCTTTCCTCCCTCAACTATTTTCCTTACAGTTCTTTCTTGAAAATATGCATTCGACACGAATAAATGATTATTTATAAAAGAAAACTCTAAAGTTGTGATCTGGATAAACGACAATAGCCAGGCTTCGATTTTCATAGAGCTGTTAGCGTGATTAAACTCTATAATGAAATCCCGGATTCTTGTAAATGGCAAATAGTTGAGCCACTTAATAAAGGGTGGTCAAATGATCAGAAATATTATATCCGAACTGCAGATGGAAGAGAATTATTACTCAGAGTAGCGGACATCTCGCAATATGAGAACAAGAAACAGGGTTTTGAAGCAATAAAACAGCTTGATAACCTTGACATTTTGATCTCGCATCCAGTCGATTTCGGAATTTGTAATAACGGTCAATCCGTATATTCTTTACTAACCTGGATTGCAGGGAAGGATGCAGAATATCTTCTTCCGGAGCTGAACAGCAAATATCAATACCGGCTCGGTGTTAGAGCGGGCGAAATATTAAGAATTCTGCATCAAGTTCCTGCTGCAAAAAATCAAATATCATGGTCGGAGCGTTTCAATAAAAAAATAAACAGAAATATCACCGATTATGAAACTTGCGGAATTCGCCTGGAGGGAGCAGATAAAATAATTGAATACATCGAACAAAACCGATGTCTATTGAAAAATCGCCCTCAGTGTTTTCAGCATGGGGACTATCATGCCGGAAATATGATTGTTACAAAGTCCGGAGAGCTAGGAATCATTGATTTCAACAGGCTTGATTATGGTGACCCCTGGGAAGAGTTTAATCGCATTACCTGGTGTGCAGATGTAAGTGCCGTATTTGCATCAGGACGTATAAATGGATATTTTCATAATAATGTGCCCGCTTTATTTTTCAGATTAATGGCTTTATATATTGCGAGTAACCAGCTTTCATCAATTCCCTGGGCAATTAAATTCGGACACAAAGAGGTCAGCACGATGCTCAGACAAGCCGAAAATGTTTTGAAATGGTATGACGGATTTCAAACATGCATCCCAAAATGGTATATCTCCAACTCTATTGAATGAGTAATCACATAGTTATAACCTGAAGGAAAAACGCCAGTAAGGTGACAAGCTTACAGAAAAATAAATTTAAAAAATAATTATCTGAAGAAGTTAAGAAAATAATAGAAGTTAAGAAAATAATAGAAGTTAAGAAAATAATAGAAGTTAAGAAAATAATAGAAGTTAAGAAATACTGAAATTTAATGAAGCCTGAGATGTTTCAGGCCTCATCGTATCCGATTTCTTCTTTTGTAAGGTAACAGGCAGGATCGTCTGCCCAGACATCTCCGTATACGGCTTCGGCTCGCACCCTAAAATTCCCGTTGCAAACGTCTAACCATTTGCATCTGGCACAGCGGTCAGCGTTAGCCTGGATAAGGGGCTTCCTGTGCTTAAGCCCTGCCATAAGCTCGTCACTCTGGTCGGTCCAGATCTCACTGAACGGGCGTTCCCGTATATTTCCAAAAGAGTAATGTCTCCAGAACTGGTCTGCATGTACCGAACCGTCCCAGGATACGCATCCGATACCTATCCCGGAGGAATTTCCTTGATTCATGGAGAGCAGTTCGAATACCTCTGCAGCCCTTTCAGGGTTTTCTTTAAGGAGTTTCATGTACAGATAAGGACCGTCGCAGTGGTTGTCCACGGTCAGGACTTCAGCAGGGAAACCCTTTTCGTGCAGTTTTTTTGTCCTCTCGAGTATCAGGTCTACAGCCTTCCTGGATTCCTCGAGGGAGAGATCTTCACTTACCATTTCCGAACCCCTGCCTGCGTAAACCAGGTGATAGAAACATATTCTTGGAATTTTATCCTCTTCAAGAAGGTCAAAGATCGCAGGAATATCTCTGACGTTTTGCTTATTGATGGTAAAACGCAAGCCCACCTTTATGCCTTCTTCCTGGCAATTGTGGAGGCCTCTGAGAGCTGCATCAAATGCTCCTTTCATCCCCCGGAAGCGGTCATTTGTCTCCCTTATCCCGTCCAGAGAAACTCCCACATAAGAGAGTCCAACGTCCTTTAACTTTTTTGCCATGTCCCGGTCTATGAGCGTCCCGTTTGTAGAAATTACAGCCCTCATTCCTTTTTCCCGGGCATAGGCGGCAAGTTCAGGCAGATCTTTTCTCAGGGTCGGTTCCCCTCCGGAAAAAAGAATTACCGGACTTCCGAAATTTGCAAGGTCATCGATAAGAGCCTTACCTTCCCCCGTCGAAAGCTCGTTTTCAAATTCGACGTCTTTTGCCTGTGCATAACAATGGACGCATTTCAGGTTGCAGCGGCGGGTCATATTCCAGACCACTACAGGCTTTTTGTCTTTTGAAAATTGTAGCAGGTGAGAGGGAAGTTTCTTCGATTCCCTTCCATAACGGAGGGGGTCAGAAGGTTCCACGGTTCCGCAGTATAGTTTTGAAATGCCTATCATGTCGATCCTTCAAATTTAAAATTGTTTTTTAAATCTTAAGTATTATTTTTTGAACCGATTTTTCAGGGCAGGCTTTTATTTATCGGTATTTATTGGCCTTAAATTCCTCAAAACCGGTTTTTAATGGCTTTTAATAACGCTTCGAAAGTGAACTCGTCGGGAATTACGTTTGCCTCGACTCCATGTTTCTTCAGGGTATTTCCTGTCGGAGTCCCTATTGCACCTACAACTACCCTGTCAAGGATCTCTTTTATAGTTCTCTCTGCTCCCAGCTGTTCCGCATGCTTCATAAAGCCTTTAACCATCATTGAGCTTGTAAAGGCAAAAGCGTCCACTTCCCCTGCAAGGGTGCGTTCTATCAGCTTTTTCTGAACAGCTCCTTCGGGAATACTGAGAGTATACACATGAGTCTCATAAACCGTAGCTCCGCATTTTTCGAGCCCTTCTATCAAGACTTTGGCTCCAAAGGCGCTCCTTGCAAGGTCCACTGTTTTCCCTTTTACTTCGGGGCAGAGAGCCTCTACAATTCCCTCAGAGCTGTAGTCTCCTGGCAAAAAGGGGTTGTCAACTCCTATTTTTAGAAGTTCTTTTTCCGTATTAGGACCAATTGCGATTACCCGGCTTTTTTTCAGCGCTGTAATAAAGTGTTCTTTTTCGGTTTCAGAGAGCTTGTCCAGGGTAAAAGTTATTCCGTTTGCACTGGTAAAGACCACGTAGTCAGACGTTTCGGCAAGGACTCTTTGTACGAAGGGCTCAAAACCTTCATCTTTCATGCCTTCAAGCTTGATCATAGGGGCATATATCGGCTCAAAGCCATAATCCCGGGCAAGCGACTCCGATTTTTCCCTGTAGCTTTCCGGCCTCATGATTGCGAGAACTGGTATTTTTGCCTTCGTCTCTTCTCCTGTCATATCCTGATCCCTCCGAATGTGTTAAAAGTCAGTCCCTGTATGCTGCTCCCCAAGGATGTTATGAAGGTTGACCACGTCTCCTACGACTGTGATGGCAGGAGCCTTCACTTTTCGCTCTTCTGCCAGATTGGCGATATTTTCTAGAGTTCCTACTGTTACCCGCTGGTCAGGGCGGGTTCCTCTCTCTATGACCGCAACCGGGGTTTTTGGATTCTTGCCGTGCTTCATGAGCTCTTCGGTATTTCGCCTGAGCATCTTTACGCCCATAAAGACCACAAGAGTTCCCTCAAATTTTGCAAGGGTCTCCCAATCAAGTCCGCTCTCCTCCTTCGTGGGATCTTCGTGTCCGGTTATGAAAGTGACCATAGATGTGCTTTCCCTGTGGGTTACCGGAATTCCCGCATAAGCAGGCACTGCAATTGCAGAAGTGATTCCTGGCACGATTTCGAATTCGATGCCTTCTGCTACGAGCACCTCAGCTTCTTCGCCTCCCCTTCCGAATACATAGGGGTCCCCTCCTTTCAGCCGGACCACATTCTTACCTTCTTTTGCTTTCTGCACAAGCACTTTATTGATTTCGGACTGAGTCATCATGTGGTTGCCAGCATATTTTCCAACGTCGATTTTTTCCGCACTTTCCGGCATTGAGCCCAGGATAGCTTTTCCCGGAAGCTGGTCGAAGACGATGACTTCTGCACTGTCTATGAGCCGGCGGGCTTTCAGAGTAAGGAGTTCGGGGTCTCCGGGACCCGAACCCACAAGGTAAACTTTTCCGTAATTTCCTGACATATGAAGAGGTTCCTTTATGATTTTTGAATAGAAATGTGTAATCTGGAAAAGGTTAACGAGTTTTTAGAATATATAATATGCTGAAAATAGAGACAAAATTTGTGCATTTGTGTTTGCACTCTGTAAATCCAAAACTTCTGTATTCTTTTTATTTTTACAATCTGAAAATTTCCGGTCTTCGGGTTTTCATTAGCTGGGAATCTGGAAGTTCGTGGATATATTATCAAGAGCATTTTTCTAAAATTTTGGAGAAATTTACGATATGAATTTAAAGTTACGTTGACATTATCCAATTGTAGAAATGGTCTGAATTTTAAGACACGATCTAAGTTCCAATTCTTTGAGGCTTAATTGTTTTTAAGAGTAATCAGAATTGCGAAATTATCAAGCAAAACCTGATGAGCAGTAATCCATAAATAAGCGAAGTTTTTATTATTGGGTATCATGCTTCGCATAATTTTTCTTGGTACTGGAGGTTCTCTTCCGACCCGCAACAGAAACCCCTCCGCAGTAATGGTCAACAGGGAAGGGGAGCTCATCCTGTTTGACTGTGGAGAAGGCACCCAGCAACAGATGATGCGGGCAAAGACAGGGATGATGAGCCTGTCCTCTATTTTTGTCAGTCATTTCCATGCGGATCATTTCCTGGGAATTCCTGGCCTTATCCAGACCATGTCTTTCATGGGAAGGAAAGAGCCTCTTATGATCTACGGCCCGGAGGGAACAGGAGAATTTACGGAACTCTTTAAAGCTCTTGGTTATTTCAATCTTAAATACGAGGTTCGAGGCATCCAGCTAAAGCCCGGAGATATCGTAGAAGGAAGTGAATATGTGATCCGGGCTCTAAAGACCGAACATAGTATCCCCAGTCTGGGATATGCCCTTGTAGAAAATCCTCGCCCAGGGCGTTTCAACAGGGAAAGGGCAATCGAACTGGGCATTGCTCCTGGTCCTCTTTTCGCAAAACTTCAAAAAGGAAGCCCTGTAGAAGTTAATGGCAGATTCGTAAAACCCGAAGATGTGATGGGAGCCCTGCGGCCTGGAAGGACTGTTGTATATAGTGGAGATACCAGGCCCTGTGAGTCCGTCCTCGAAGCCAGCAGGGGTGCAGATGTGCTGATTCATGACGGCAGTTTTGCCGACGAAATGGCAGACTGGGCGCAAGAGTCCAAACATTCGACAGCAGGGGAAGTTGCAGCCCTCGCAAAAGAAGCCGATGTCAAGAAACTGATCCTCACTCATATTAGTTCTCGCTATACAGATGACGCTGAACCCATCCTGACAGATTCGAAAAAGATATTTGAGAACGTAATTGTAGCCGAGGACCTGATGGAAATTGAAATCCCGTACATCAAGGAATGAGCCTTTTGATTTGAGATTAAAAGAGAAAAGACGGACTATTCTGAAAAAGAAGCTGTCAAAGAGGGTTCTAAAAACTCAAAAGTTCTTTAAAGAGAGTTATAAAAGTTATTGGGGTTTTCTATCTGGAAAGTGCAGCAGAAAAGAAATAGGTAGCAGAAATAATCTGCATTGTTAGTAGAATCTGATCAACTCAAACAAGAGTCCAATCCAGCTGTTTATCTTCTGCATCGTAGAGTGTAACTTTCATTGTTTTGTCTTCGACCTCGTAGACAGGCTTGATACCTAAATAGAGCGTCTCGCCGTGGCTAATATTCAGTTCGCCATTCACTCTTCCGAAGTATACCCTGCCTCTCGTACCGTTTTCTTCTACTGTTATACCTTTCCAGACCAGGTTCTGGATTACGCTTATAACTCTACACTCAAACCGGTCGACTTCACGTATCTCATTCATGGAAATCCCTTTTAATGCTTAGTTCATATTTCATTATAGACCTTATTCAAATATGTTTCTGTTAGACAATAACGATTTTTATACATAAAACTATTCCCGGTTTTTCAGGAAAAGAAGTAAAGCATGTGAAAGCACGATACTTTTAAAATTAGTGCTTTAAAAACCGTGCTTCCTCATTAAGAAATTTATATTTTGAGAGGCCTACAATATAATATATTTTTTAATCTCCATTTATTTTGAGTAAATAAACGTAGGTGATCCATCAGTAATAGGTTGATATTTTTCATAACATTCACATACTTGCCTTCTGCACCTTATTTTCCACGCTATGTACGTTTTTCTGTATGCAGGTAGATTTAGAAAACAAATGTAGCTGAACAAAGTCCATTTTAAGATGAAACATCAACAAACTAATGGAGTACTACCGATGAATTTCAAATTGCGAAAATGGGAAAAATCCGATACTGAAAACTTTTTCAAATATTCCAACAATGCAAAGATTGCAGAAAATATGAGGGCTTCATTTCCTTCTACTTTAGAGGATAGCAAAACAACCGTAGAGAGTTTTAGCTGTAATGATGAAGCACAACAATGTTGCCGAGCAGTTATTGTAAATGGAGATGCTGTGGGATGTATTGCCTTATTCATTAAAAATGATGTTTATTGTAAGAGTGCAGAAATTGCATATTGGCTTGGTGAACCTTTTTGGGGCAAGGAGATTATGAGCAAAGCAATAAAACAGCTTTGCCAAATAGCTTTTGAACAGTATGATATTGTTCGGATATTTGCAGAGCCTTATGCACACAATATCGGCTCAAGAAAAGCCCTTGAAAAAGCCGGATTTGTTTTAGAGGGCATAATGAAGAAAAGTGTTTATAAAAATGGTAGATTCTTTGATTACTGCATGTATGCTCTTGTGAAAT